>QQUD01000236.1 GCA_008501785.1 Chloroflexota bacterium | reverse complement strand
GAGAGGAGAAGAGGGTTTACCACAGAGGGCGCAAAGGACGCGGAGATTTTTGATATTACCGGAGTGGAGGCTTTAGCCGGGTCGAGTAGAGCGTTCCGGCTAAAGCCTCCACTCCGGTTTGATGGGCCGTTTTTTACTTCTTCTCCTTCTCCCCTCTCTGTGAATCTCTGTGCCTCCTCTGTGTCACTCTTAATTCTTTATCTCTCCCAACGAGGCTGCCAATCAGTGTAATCATTAAAAGTTAGTTGACGCATGTCGGTGCCGTCGGAGCGCATAATGAAAATTTCGCCATCACCGTCTCGATATGAAGTAAACACAATCCAATTGCCATCAGGTGAGAAGGAAGGGGCTAGATTGCTGCTGCGCTCTGTTAATTTGTACACGACATTGCCGGTAACAGATGCCAGATAGATTTGACTACTTTCTCTGCCACCAGCATAAAAAGCAAGCCAGTTGCCATCTGGCGACCAGTCGCTGCGTCCTCCAATCGCGTCCAAGTTGACGTCAATCTTGCGCACATCTGAACCGTCGGCGTTCATGATGTAATGTGCCATTGCTCCATCTCGATTGGATGAAAAGGCGATTTTTGTGCCATCAGGCGACCATGTGGCATCGACATTATGGCCTGATGTGTCGGTGAGTTTGGTCAAACCGCTGCCATCAATATTCATCACCCAGATATGTTGGTTGGTTCCATCGGCGGCAGTAAAGGCTAAACGCTGCCCGTCTGGCGAAATGGCTGGGGCAAACAAGCTGCCGACATTTGTTGGACCAATCAGACGCGGATCGCTGCCATCTGAATTCATATCGTAGACAAAAAAGGCCCCATCTCGGCGACTAATAAAGACGATACGGCGTGAGATTGATGCAAACGAGGCATAAAAATCGGTGGCTTCGGTGTAAGTGAGCTGCGTGTAGCCAGAGCCATCGGCATTGACGGTACATATTTGGTCGACGTTTTCGATAAAGCAAGTGAAAACGATGCGTCCACCTGGTTGACCTGGACCTGAAATGGGTGGTGGCAGTGGGGTGGGTATGGGGGTGTTGGTGTTGGTAGGAACGGCCGTTTCCGTCGGTGCCTGCGTTTTCGTTGGTGTGGCTGTAAAAGGCAAGCTAAACGTGGCCGGTGGTGCCAGCGTCGAAGTCTCTGCAATGATAGTGACACGATTTTCTTCGAAAGCTGGAATAGGTGTTGGATTGGAAACTGTTTCACTGGATGTTGGCATTGGGACAGCTGTTGGGGTTGGTGCCAGTTCCAAATAAAGCAAATAGCCACCCATGGCAATTAAAATGAGCAGCAGCGGCACCAATGACCACATCCAAAGCGGTTGGTTAGCAATGGTACGGGGTGGGGTGGGCGACGGGCGCGTTTCGGTAACACCTGTTATTGCCATGTCTAGCTCGCGCACCAGATCAGCTGCAGATTGGTAACGGTCGTCTGGGTCGTTTTGCAGACAGCGGTCTACCAGTTTACACAAAAATGGGGAGAGATTGAGAGGGGCTGCTTCGAGTTGGGTTAACGGCCGTTCTCCCACCATCGGCAGCATCCCCACCAGCAGCTCAAACAAGATTACACCCAACGAATAAATATCGGAACGATGGTCGGCGGGCAGTCCCATCTTTTGCTCAGGCGCAGCGTATAGATACGTGCCCAAGAAGACACCGGGCTGTGTTAATTGCACAGACTTTGCAGAAATTGCGGCAATCCCAAAGTCGGTGACGACCGGATCTGTTGGATCGCGCATCAAAATATTTGCTGGCTTCAAGTCGCGGTGTACGATGCCAACTTGATGGGCCGCATTTAACCCGTCGGCAATGTGACGAGCAATGGTCATGGCATAGGGGGGCGACATGGAACGGCCGTTTGCCTGCTTCAACCAGTTCGCCAACGAGCCGCTGGAGATGTAGGGCATGGTGAAATACGGCCGTTTGTCTGGCAGCTCCCCAATATTAAAAATCTCGATGATGTGTGGGTGTTGCAACTGGGCGATTGCTCGTGCTTCTCGCTGGAATCGCGTGCGGTGTTCTGGCTCCGAGGTGAACGCAGCCTTCAACACTTTCAACGCCGTCAACCGATCTAAATGCTGGTCCTGCGCCAGATACACGTCAGCCATACCACCAGTTGCCAGGTGTGTTTGTATCAGAAAATGATCAACCTGTTGGCCAATTAAGTCTGTTGGTTGTGACATGTGCATTCCCCGAATTTAGTCGGGTAGTCGTTAGTCGGACAGTTGTTTAGTCGAGCGCTCCGCTCTTTTGACCAACGACTACTTGACTAACGACTTCCTGACGACGGTTCCACCGTTTTCAGTGCCACATTACCCCACGCCGGATCGAAGCAGTCACCGTTGGCAGTGATTTGAGTGAGGTCTTTTGATTCCAGGTCAATCGTCCATATGTCGAATTGGTCTGGTCTGGGTTGCTCAAAATTAGAGTGGAATGCGATTTGCGTGCCATCAGGCGACCAGGCGGGGCGCTGATTGTCGGTGCCTTCGGTGGTGATTTGGACCGGATCGCTGCCGTCGCGGTTGGCTATCCAGATGTGCCGTTGATCGTCGAGCCTTACTTCAAATGCGATTCTTTCGCCATCGGGCGACCAGGCGGGGGTGGAACTGGCAATGCCTTCCGCAATAATCTCCTGCGGTGGCCCGCCTTGCGCAGGAACGATGAAGATTTTGAAATTGCCGTTCATGTTGCTTTCAAACGCAATCTCATTATTTATCGACCAGGTGGGATCATCATGTGCTGCGCCGTCATTTGTTGTCAGCCGCTGTCGTCCATTGCCTTCTTTAGAAATCAAAACAATCTGTTTCAGGCCGCCATTGATGGACGAGACAATTGCCAGACGTTCGCCATCGGGCGACCAGACCCCTTCTCGGTCGTTGATGTTTGGATAAACGGGGGTGAGCTGACGTAGGAAACGGCCGTCTATACCACTCGCATAAATTTGCCACGTATCATTTGCATTTGAACGGTACGATATTTCTGTGCCGTCAGGTGAAAAAGCTGGAACCTGACTGTTTTGTGGCTGGTTGGGTAGCAAAACTTCTGCTTTAGTGTCTGGGTTGTAAAGGAAAATACGCGAATCCCGATCATTGCCACATTGGTAGGCAATGCGTTCACCGTCTGGTTCAGTCAAAATTGTGGCTGGAGTTGTGTCCGCATTCGAGCTTGCGCCAGGGGCGAATGAGGGATAGCTGCCGTGGGCAGTTAAAAATGTTTCATTGCGGCCATTGATATCGACTCGATAGAGGTGGGCATCTGTGTCTACATCTTTTGTGAAGTAGATGGAACGGCTGTCCGCGGACCAATGCGGACCCCATTCGTAAAAAGTGCTGTTATACAACTGTCGCTGCTCTGTGCCATCGGCATTCATGATAAAAATAGCCGGATCACCGTCGTCCATTGCCCGTAGGAAAACGATAAAACGGCCGTCTGGCGAATACTCTGCTGACCAATCTGTGGTGCTGTTGCTCGTAAATTGCAATTCATTTTGCCCATTTAGGTCTGACGTGAATAATTCCCACAAATTTTCGTCAGTTTCATAACTGTTATAAACAAGGCGACCATTTTGTGACCAGCTCATGTTGCCCGTGCCACCGGCTCTGGTTGTAACCTGGTACAAATTGCTGCCATCGAGGTTGGAAAAAAAGATATTGGAATCCCCGTCGGTCACATTTGATAAAAAGGCGACCTGAGTGCCGTCTGGCGAAAACGTGGGGAGCCGGTCATCTCCGCCCGTGTTGATCACCAGGCGTTCATTGCTGCCGTCGATATCCATCAAATAGATGCTCCAACGACCTTCTCGTTTAGATTGAAATAGAATTTGACTGCCATCTGGCGAAACGGCCGGGAATTTATCAGGAAAATTGTTGTTAGTGAGATTGATTTGATTGTTGCCGTCGGGAGCCATTGCGTAAATATCAAATTCGCCATTCCGGTTACTTTGAAAGATGATTTGATCTGGGCGGAGAACGGCCGTTTGCCGCAAAGGATCAGGCGTTGCGGTTGGCGTGTTTGTAGGCAGTGGCGTTGCGGTCGCGGTTGGTGGAAGTGGGGTAGGTAGCGGGGTAGAAGTAGCAACAATCACAATAGGTTCTGCTGTTTCTTCATCAATATCGATCGTTTCTGGAACTCTCCCAATTTCGGTTGCAGGTGGGACTGCTGTCGGATTTGATAGAGTGTTTTGTAAAAGCAGCCCAACCGCCGCCACCAAAATGGTTAACACCAACACGCCTAAAAACCAAGGTGGCAAATGTGTACGTTCAGAAATTGAGGTGATCGTGCGTAAAACCTGGCTGCGACGCAGTAGGTTTGCAAACAAAGCCTGCCGCCCTGTATCTGTCATGCCACTGGCGGTCACATCTCCTTCTGTTTGCAGAGCTTGATCAAGGGCATCAAGCAATTCTTGCGCTGTTTGATACCGGTTATCGGGGCTTTTCTCTAGGCAGCGGTAGACTAATTCAACTGTATGTGTGGATAAATCTGGGCGGAATTTTCCCAAAGGTGGGGGTGGTTCATTCAAATGTTGATAGACAACTGCTTCGAGTCGTTCTCCGCGAAATGGGGCATTTCCGGCCAGCAGTTCATACAAAATGACGCCGAGCGCATAAATATCAGAGCGGGCATCAGCAGAACGGCCGTCTGCCTGTTCTGGTGACATGTAATGGGGCGTCCCAATCAGTGCGCCCGTGTGCGTGAGACCGCTGCCTTCTTCCAGTCCGGCAATCCCCAGGTCGGTAAGCACCGGCAGCCCATTGGGGTGCAGCAAAATATTGCTGGGTTTTAAATCGCGGTGAACAATGCCTGCTTCATGCGCCACGCGCAGGGAGTCGGCAATATAGCGAATGAGTGTTAGTGCCGTTACCGTAGTAAAAAGTTCCTCACGTTCTGCCAATCGGCGAATGCGGTCTCGCAGCGTGCCGCCGCGCACATATTGCATGACGAGATAAGGACGGCCGTCTTCGGTTGTGCCGGTGCCATAAACTGGAATGATATTGGCGTGGTTTAAATTGGCTGTTGTCAAAGCCTCGCGTTGAAACCTGGCTACAAATTCGTCGTTTTTGGACAGGTGAGACAACATCACCTTGACAACGACCTGTCGTTGCAACTGTTCTTCGTAGGCCAGATAAACTTCGGCCATTCCCCCCTGGGCTAAAAGCGATTGAATCTGATATTTTCCAAGCTGTTGGTTGATTAAATTTGTCATTGTTTTGGTTAGCTTGATCTGTAGGATTTTGGGACACAGATTTACACAGATCGACACAGATTTTTTTGATTTTGAAGGACATTTAGTTACAGGTACAAGTATAACCGATATTACCAGCCTGACATGTCACAATCGTATAGTTATTAGCAGGGCTCACCAACTGCCATTCCGAAGCCTGCTGAGGACTCCCTGTCGCCTTGGTAGAGCAAAAAGTGGGCATTTCTTGGAAGACTTCGAAACGACATGTTGCTTCATGTCAGGTGTGCAAAGGTGTGTCGCACTTCAAATGTGTGCCTTACCATGCATTGTTATTGTGAGAAAACAAACTGCAAGCGGTGATTTCCGATATGAATGATGTCCCCATCTTGTAAAATCTGACGATCTGGAACTGGTTGTTGATTGATGCTGGTGTGCATTTTGTGACGAGGGATAACGACCAGCACATAATGACTGTTTTCACGCTTGATGATGGCGTGGTGTTCGGCCACCGTGTCACCCGTGAGCCGGATGTTTGTGTTTGGGTCACTTCCGACACGCAGGTCGTAATTTAAAGAATATGATTCGTTAGTCTCTTCGTTTCGTAAAACAGGTGTTGGTGGTGTACCAGCGATAGGCATATCCGGCTCGGTTTGCGGGATGGTTGGTAGAATGGGGCCTCCGTATCGCGGGGATGGGGGTGGTATATCGAGGGATGACAGGACAGATGATTTTGGGATGGACTCAGTCGTGGGAACGGCCGTTTCCACCCTTGTTCGCGCCGCCAATAGCAAAACCAAAATAACTAGCACCAGCAGTAAAATGACGGCCAGCAAAACAGGCGTCATTTTCGAGGGCAGCCCAACCCGACAGAGCAAGTTGCAAGGTGCAATAATGATTTGTTTTTGGTAACGTGCTGCTTGTTGTGATTTGGTATCTACAGCTTCAACAATCAAGGAGTATGGTTGATTGGCAACCAATGCTGTGGTGTCCCAGGTAAACGTCCAGGGAGCAGAAGTCGCTGTATAAATTTGAACATCATCCACATAATAATTCACTTCAGCGAGTGGATGCCGTGACACAATTTGGGGGACAAAGGTTAACGTGCCGTTGGCACTGCGCACATTTTCCAAACTGAGCAGTTCGCCGTTTGCCAGCCGTAACTGGGTATCTAAAATTTGGGGAATCGCTGGGTAAAACGCCTGAAAATCGACCATTTGCACCCCAGTGCCTGCGCTGCTGCTGACGGTAATCGATAGCGGATGGGGCGCATTGTCTGGGGGGGTAACGGCCGTTGCCGTAACCCGATACGCTTGTTTCAACTGATACACAACGGCTGCCAATGCGTCATCTGGAATTGTCTGACTGGCAACGTGGTTAAAGGTGCCACCTGTTAAAATAGCCGCTCGCTGTAAAAATGCCGTATCCACGTTTTCGCCAATGCCAATTGTGAAAATAGGTACATTAAAATCGCGTGCTTCTTCAATGACAATGTTTTCATTAGCAATTAGACTGCCGCTTGTGCCTTCACCACCGCTTTTATCGGCGCCATTGGTCAACAAAACAATGGCACGGCGCGGATTGGCTGCTTGTGATGTCGTCAGCCGTACCCCTTTATAAACCGCATCATAGAGCGGCGTTCCGGCATTGGGGTCAATGCGCTGGGCATTGACCAGATTTTGTAGGGCACCTTCATCGTTGGTGAATCCCCATTCACGCAGTGGGTCGAGGCCTTGCAATTTATCGACATTGATGGTAGTGCCATCAGCGTAAGCGGCAAAGGTGATTACGGCGGACTCATCTGTTTGGTCGAGGGCCAGGTAGAGATTGGAAACGGCCGTTTGCACCTGAGGCATTATCCCCTGCATGGGACCACTCACATCAAGTACCAGCAGCAGCGATACTTTCTGGTCCACATCAACAATAGGAACCACATTAATATCATCCAGCGTCGTGATGCCATCCACCAACGTGAAATTCGCGTTTGACAAACCGGAAAGCGGTACATTTGCCTCATTCAGAGGAGCCAATTCAAATTGTAATTGTGGGTATTCCTGCTCATTCACAAATGGCGTGCTGTCAGATTCCAGTTGCTTCAAATTAAGACGAACCGGTTCTTGCTGGGCGTTCACGAGTGACACCCACACCAACACAAAGGCGACTGTAAGCAGGACGAGTTTGTTTTTCATGATGAGTCTCGACAGATACCTGATCTTACCCAAATCCTAAGCATTCGCAAACAATTAATCAAAGTGGCAAATGAAAATTGATCGATTAGAATCCAATCATAGCGTTTTGCCGTTACAATAAGAAAAAATGGAGGAAATTATGCCAATTAAACCAACTCTACCCATCCCTTCAAATTCGGCCGAATCTGCATTGATTCAGCAAGCGATGTCCGATCTATCGCATCGATTATCTGTTTCGAAAGATCAACTCAGTTTGGTGGAATTCAAAAATGTCGTCTGGCCCAATGCTGGATTAGGGTGTCCCCATCCCGACATGGCCTATAAACAGGTGCAGCAAGATGGCTATCGCATTTTGCTGCAATATGGCAATCGCACCTTTGCTTATCATGGTGGTGGAAAACGTGGTCCATTTTTGTGCGAAAATCCAGGTGCTGGTCGTAAAATGAAATCACCACCTCCAGGATTCGGAAACGTATAAAAACAAAAGGGCGGACCCGAAAATCAGGTCCGCCCTTCCTTATTGACTAACTACCGAAAATAGTAGTTAAAGTCAAACTAGATCATTATGGACGAGTTACCTCACCATTTACGCACATCGTGTTGATGCCGAAGAATGAATCACTGGTAACTTCTGCACAGTTCTGCCATTCACCACGGCGAACGCCCTTAGCGGTGAAGCTAATCGTGTGAGATTCACCAGGTTCACCCGCTACGGTGAATACATCTACTTCGTAACCAGTCGCTGATGGAGCTGGTACGGTACCAACGCCATTGTAGTAAACTGAATTACCAGAGTTGCCGAATGCATTTTCTGCACCGACTGTCAGGAAGCCGCTGTCGCCATCAGAAACATTAGCATATACGAAGCTAATGTCATCAGGTGCGTTCAAGCCAATCCATACCTGGAAGGTATTGGGTTCGCTGTCACCCCAGTTTTGAATAGCTTCCCATTCCACAACAATCCAACTGTCAGGTCCAGCAGAGAGTACACCAATATACATAGCTCCACCATCAGCTGGATTCAAATCTGTCCAGAATGGTGCTAGCACGTTATTGGGTGGTGCAGCATCAGGAAGATCTGTATTGATGAAATTAACATCAGCACCAGTGCCACCACCAACAACGATGTACCCATTTGAAACAATGCCAATCTGGCTGTAGATTTCACCAGCAAATTCAAATGACGGCACATTGAAGTTGGAAATACTTTCGTCGGATGTACCGCTAATTGGGGATACACCAAGTGACGCTAGCGAGAAGTAGCCGAATGCTGATGCAAGCGGATCAACTGCTGCATCAACTGTTGGCGGTTCAGCGCCAGCCAGGGTTCCTTCAACGTAGATTGCTTTATTGCCAAATGCATATGCACCATCTACACTTCTGCGAACCAGGCGCAGTTGGCGTGGCAAAACATCATACACCTTACCAAATTGCTCTTCGAAGGTGGTGTTTTGGATGGTGATTGTACAATCTGTAGTGTCACGTTTTGCAAATACCAGTGGGTCACAGGAGTGTTCTAATGTGATCGCCGGTTGTTGACGTACAAACGAGATTGGGAAGGTCAAGCTCATTGGAGCGCCACCCAGGCGTTTGTAGGTTACTGTTGCATGACGTACTTCGCCTAACGGGACGTCTTTAGCATCAACGTAAATGTCAAAGGTTTCATCACCACCGGCCTGTACGACGAGGTATTTACTTACGACAACGATCGTATCGTCTGGGCTGTCAACATAAGCGCGCCATACGCTTGTTTGATTGAGTTCACTGTGTACGGTACGCTCAGATGTGATAACACCAGGCATAACTGGTACATAAAGGCTTGGGTAGTTAGCGTGCCATAGCTCATTTTCAAGAGCCACGAAGTTTGCAGTTGTGTCAGAGATGGTCAACCCTGGGTTGCCAGCAGTTGCCAGATCAACACGTCCTGAACCATAGTCGAATGGATCAGCAGGGGTGGCACCGTCTTCTTTCATGTGATTTGTATTAGCGGTAGTCATCAAAGCTGATTTAATTTGGCCTGGGGTCCAATCAGGATGCAAGGCAGCGACTAATGCAGCCGAGCCAGCGATATGCGGGCTGGACATGGAGGTGCCTTGAATGGATTGGAACAGTTCACCTGGTTGACCACCGGTTTGATCTTCTGGCATTGGCGTGTTTGCAGCCAGAATTTGTACACCAGGGGCGGTGATGTCAGGTTTGCTGATACCAAGGGTTTGTCCTGGGCCACCACGGGAACTGAAAGAAGCCATCCAATCACCAGGAACGGCCGTTGCTAGACCATCGGTGAAGGTACCGGTTACACCGGTGTGAGCAGCCATGAAATCATTTAAGATAACGCCTTCATCCCCATCAACATGTACACTTGGAATGAAGTGGTTGTCGGTTGCCAGACCCTGATTGACGGGGTTGTACAACACCATACCACCTGCGCCACCTTCGGCTACGTTAAAGCTCTTAGAAACACGAGCAATAACACCACGTTGACAAAGGACAATTTCACCATTGAATGTACCAGGAGCGAATGGGTTTAAACACAATTCAGAACCTGCTGGTGGGTAGATAACATCGGTTGCTGTGCTGATGCCAGCAGTTACAGAAGCACCAACCAGTTCCAGTGTGTCGCCGTTGTCTGCTTCCAATGTAAGGGTGCTCAAGAAATGACGATCACTCGTGCTCGCACCAACTGTCATTGTCCACGGGCCACGGTGAGCAACTGTGTCAGGACCTGGGCCAGAGTTACCAGCAGAGGCAGCTACAAATACACCATTGTCATAAGCAATGGCAAATGCTTGTTCAACTGCATCAGCATACGGATCTTCACCACCACTAATAGAGAAGTTGATTACATCAACATCGTCCAGAATGGCTTGTTCAACAGCAGCAACAGAGTCACTTTGGAAGCAACCGGTAGCGCCACACACTTTGTAGGCAATTACATGTGCACGTGGGGCAATACCAGAGACGATTCCACGATCAACGCCGAGTAGAGTGGCTGCAACGCCACCATTACCAGCAGAAGTTGTCATTGTGTGGCTACCATGACCATTAGAGTCACGTGCTGAGTCAAACTCTGTGGGCAGCAATCCTCGAACAACTTTATATGTGTCTGTGAAATCATAAGCGCCGATTAGCTTATTGTTACAAGTAAACGGATCATCAGCGGGATTATATGCTGTATCTCCAAAGTCACAAGTGCTGCGTGGGCCACCACTACCAAAACCATTTGAACCAGGGATGGTTGGTGGTGCTGGGAATGCGTTGCCTGCTGGATCTGGGTCAGAAACAGATGGATGTTCTGGCCAAATACCACTGTCGAGAATACCAACAATAACGCCTTCGCCTGCGTTGTCCTGACCGCCCAGTGAATCCCACATGGCCGGGGCGCCAATGAATTCTGGACTTGCATCAGTATCAAGCTGCTGCACAGTGTCAAGATAAACGCCAGTGACGCCTCTTAAGTTGGCAACTGTATCAACTTTGTCGCCAGCTAAAACGAGAGATGCGCCGTTGAAGACATTGCTGAAGCTGTGAACAACTTTACCACCGGAGAGTGCTTCAAGTTGTTTTGCGTCAACTGAATTTTCAAAGGTAACAATAATACTGACCGCTTCAAGCTCACTGACATCAAGTGCTTCAGATGTCCGTTGATTGGCTTGTGCAGTTTGTGCACCAAATGCGAGAACTGGGGCAGCAGGAGCCGGTGCCCCTTTGTCATCTGTGTTTACATGATAGGTATCGCCTTGGGTAACTGCACCATCATCAGGTTGGACTCCTTCCTGAGCCAGGCCTAATGAAGTTGTGGAAAGAACCAGGGCAAGGACAAGAACAACAAACAAAAATACGCCAAAAACGCTACGTTTCTTTAAGGCTTTGAACATGCTTCCTCCTCTCAATAAAAATTGAGATGCTTGTGGTAATTAATTAAGAATATTTGTTACGAAGAACCACTGTGTTTTTTATATAAAAACCTCCTTAAAAATCAAAAAGCGTAACTTACTACCTGGCAGCTCATATCGTATATTCCTCAAAAAGATAAAGAAACAAATTTGCATAAGGGGTTATAGCAAACATGGTTTACTTTTTGAGCTGATTAACAATGCTCAAGGAATATAAATTTTGAGTCGATTATTAGGTCGCTACCGATACACAACTAACAGATACTGGTTACAGCTTTAATTTACTAAAATGGAATAATCCATTGATTGACAAAAGAAAGTTGACAGAGATGCATCAATCTTCTTTTTGATAACAAAGTTTTGTATTGCTTGAAATAAGTTGGATGTTTTTTTAAAAATTTGTGTGGGAATTTTATAGCAGGAAAAAAGGTAATCACAGAAGAAATAGAATACTTCGATGAAGCCTGAATGTGGTTGGTGGGATGTTGACAAATAAAGTTTTGCAATGTGCATAACGACGAAATTATTTTTCACTTGGTTAATAGCATGTTTGAAAATGCAGAATTTGAGTATGGAGCCTAAAACTTACAATATGACTTACGATATTTATTATCGTAAGATAATTTGTAAGGTTACTGGATATTTGTCATGCGTAGAACGCTTTAAACTAATTATTGCAGAAAAGCAAAAGATTAAAAATCGTATGTAACCAAGTTCAAATAAAAAGTTAGAAATAGCAAGAATAATTTTATTATATGATGGTTGTTAATATTTACAAAAAAGGAAAGAGAAAATGCACAAAATATGATCTGTATATTTTATTCTAAATTTGTTGTGTTTAGCAGCTGCCTGCAGTTAGGAAAGCACTCAAATCTCTACAGGCTTTGCAGACCTTCCCTTTGCTGTTGAAGGTGAACTTCCTTCCAGCCCGGTTACACAAGGGTGGATTGCTGATGCAGCGACTGATTTGGGGCTAAAGTTGAATGAAGATATTGAACAGTTTTTGTGCGAGAAAGAATAATATGAATTGGTATACTTTTTTTAGAATTTGATTGGGGAACTATTTGCACTGCAAAGTCGTCTATCTATATTACATAGCAATTGCAAACAGTATGTTCAAATAATCAAATGTTAATAAAAAAGGAGTGGAATTGCGTATGAAGTATCCTGCATTACTCATGATCATTTTAACGACATTTGCTCTTGTCAGTTGTGTATCTACGACTGATACAGTAAATCCTCCTGTTGAAGACACGCTCAAACCACTAAAACCTGAAACATCTGAACCATCAGTTAATGGAGAAACAGATGATAGTAACCTTGAGTTGATAGTGCCTACAAAACCGGGAGCGACCGAGTTGGAACCGTTGCAAACTTCTCCCATAGAAAGCGAAGAAAATCCAATGGAGCCATTAACAACGGAGGAAAAATCGACGATGACCCCAAGTAACAATGAGGTATCCAATCCCGATAAGCTGCCGCAAGTGCAAATGGCTATAAATGACCTGGCCAAGCGCTTAACAAAATCCATAGACAATATAGAAATTATCACTGTAGAATTAGTTACCTGGCCGAATAGCGGCATGGGATGCCCTCAGCCAGGAATGGCATATACACAAGTACCAGTTGATGGGCTTTTAATTCGGTTAAGCGTAGAAGGGGCTATTTTCAATTATCATAGTGGGGGTTCAAGAGAGCCATTTTTATGCCAGCCTTCACTTACAGTAAAAGCTACACAGCCTACAATAAACCTTGATGATTTTATCACGCTGCCACCGGGAAATATGGACGATTAAATTCTTTGCTACTCTTGAATGCGAAAAACGCCCTCCCATAATAATAATGAGAGGGCGTTTTTTATTTAGCCTTGATAATAATCAACAATTGTTATGGTGTATCAACCTCAACAAGAGTCAGACCCATCAGGCCAACGTCGCCAGTGTGTGAAACTGCGCCGAGGTATTGTGTACCCCCTGCGAGTCCAGACCAGCTAATATCAATTGTTCCAGTTGTCGCGAGTGAGGCAGATGCCGGCGCGCTATCCACGCTTAGGCTGCCACCCGGTGTTAATGGTACAACCCATGACGATAGTGTGTATGCAAGCGGTTGATTCGGAACGGACCAGCCGTGCACCACCATTGTATAGGTATCGTCGGCCGGTAAGACCAATTCGATCAATTCATCTGTGCCACCACTTGTACTTGAAGCAATGATCGTGCCCGTAGAATCTTCAAGGAATAGATCAATGTCATCATCACCTGGGATGACAAGGCTCCAACGAACGAATGCAGCACCGCTAATGGGGAAGGCCCATGTAT
Organism: Chloroflexota bacterium; assembly: GCA_008501785.1. Next base: position 6,226 of record QQUD01000236.1, on the reverse strand, counting down.
CTACACCAGCCCCGTCGTCACCACTTGGATACGTCTGATCGGGATCCTGGCTAATGGTATCAGAGGACAATGTAGCGGGTATCAATCCATGAGGAGCCGCTGCATAAGAACCTGTGTAGCCGAAGTTTACGTCAAAGCTTGCAGAACCACTCGTCGCACTGCCGCTGACTGCAGTCGGTGCGTCAAAGAGGGCAGCATTGACTGCAATTGGGCTATAAACCTCATATCCTGCACCTCGCCAGGTTAGGGAACCAAAACGCCATTCGCCTACTGGTGCATCAACGTTGGTAATCGTTACCGAATAAGTTGCCGTTTCGCCGTCGCGCAGGATGAGTCTCCGTGGGCTAACTGTTACTTCGTATCCAGGAGGCGCTTTAACTCTCGGACGGAAAACAACGCGTCGATTGCCGAGTGAATAGGGGTATTGGTTGAAGTTGTTGCCAAATTCGGCCGTAACGGTTCGTTGCACAATCTGAGTTCCAGCTAATTCACCGACGCCGATTGAGGCCAAATTCAGATCGCTGGCATCGGTTGGGATACCATTACTTTCTAGAAACGCGCAGGTTCCTTCTGGATCAGAGAGATTATCAGGAAATGCATCGCACAGGAAGCCAAGATAATCTAAGAAGCCAGCATCGTAAACGAGACCTGGATCGAAAGCTGAATTCCTCAGCGTTCCGACACGCCAGACATGATCGGGGAACCAGGGATTTGTAAATTCTCTAACCACAACTGGTTTGAGATGTCCGGCACCCATATCGAACGGATCGGCAGGAGTAGCACCATCTTCTTTCATCACATCCTGATAAGCTGAGGTCATAATGGCTGACTTAGCCATAGCAGGCGTCCAATCCGGTTGGGCTTGTTTTAGCAAGGCAAAAATACCGGCTACATGCGGACTGGACATGGATGTACCGGCAATTGCCTGGAATAGCTCGCCTTGAACAGCATCACCGTAATGGATTGGAGATGCACCGGCAAGAATCTGTACGCCAGGTGCGGTGATATCTGGTTTGATAATATCACCGGCCACAGGATTTGGCCCTCGTGACGAGAAGGCTGCCATCCAGGGGGCGTCGACTTCGGTCTTTTCACCGCCATTGATTTTGGCTACGGCGCTTGCTGCGGAATCAATGTAAGCTTTGATCACTAAACCATCAGTGTTGTTGATATGCACTGATGGGACCCAATGGTTGTCGGTGACCTGGCTCTGACTATCGTTCGCATTGTACAGAATCATGCCAGCACCGCCTGCCAAAAATACTGCTTGGCTCTTGGCAGCACGGGCAATTGCGCCGCGCTTACACAACACTATCTTGCCAGCCACAACTGCGGAACTTAAAGCACCAGGATTACAAAGCTCATCTCCAGCATCCTCAGCATCAACGAGAGGCAATTCTGCACTACTAGGTGTAATCGAAGCCCCAAAGAACTCCCATCCATCGCTGGAAGAGGCAGAACCTTGGAATGCGCGATCATGGATGCTGGCACCAACTGTTGTCATCCAAGGTACGGTACCTGGATTACCGAGTGTTGCAGCACCAGGGCCACTATTTCCGGCCGAGGTGGCTACAAAAACACCCGCATCGGCTGCAAATAAAAATGATATTTCGTCAGCGCCAGGGGAAGAGGCACCACCACCAATGGAATAGTTAATCACATCTACGCCATCAGCTACTGCCTGATCGATCGATGCCGCGAGATCAGATGTGAAACCACCTAATTTACCGAGACCCTTGTAGGCAACAACATGGGCACGTGGTGCAATACCGGATACCTGACCACGAGGAATGCCAAATATTGAGGCCGCTACATCAGCGTTACCGGCAGCAGTTGAAGCTGTGTGTGTGCCATGTCCATCGTCATCACGTGCGGAATCGAATTCATCGGCGTCTGCACCGATAAATGTTCGATAAGTTGACAACATTTGACGTGCGCCAACTAGTTTATTGTTACACGTGAATGCTACATCAGCAGGATGGTGAGTCGTATTGCCAAAATTGCAGGCTGGATTTGCTGGTGTGTCTTCGAGTACAATTGGCGGGGCAGCAAAACTGCCATCATCTGCAAAGCTGGAATGTTCGGGCCAGATTCCAGAATCGATAATACCTACAACGACACCTTCACCGGTAAACCCAGTATCCCAAGCGCCATTTCTGACATCTAAACCAAGAAAACTCGGGCTGTTGTCTGTTGTCGGTTGGTGTAGCTCATCTTCCATGACCATCAAGACGCCAGCCTGGCTTTCAATTTCTTTTACCTGATCTTTGGTGAGCAAAGCTGAATAGCCATTGAGGGAGTATGTGTAATCGTTTACTTGTTGATGAACACCTGCACCAGCTGCCGCTAACGAGTCTTCGTGTCCTTTTTGCAGGAATGCTTGATACCTGCGAACATTTGCACTGTTGGGATTGATTTTGTCTCCCTCTGCGGGTTGGGTGGCTGCATATCCTCTGATCGCACCATCATAGGCGATGACTGGGTCCAATTTCATAACGACGATATAGCTGTCAACATTGTTGCTTTCAGCTTTCAGTGAAGCGGCCAACAATAATGAAACCAGCAGCAATATGCTAAGCAATAAAACGCGATGAACCTTGCGGTTCTTTGGGGTTTTGAACATGTTTCCTCCACTCTAAATTAAAGAACTTAATAATATTTATGGCCCCAAGTCCTACATAAAATCACCTCCTTTGCAAAAACAAAAAATGATAAAGCATGCAAATGACAGTAAGAAGTATCAGTTCCAGAAAAATGTTGTTATGTTGGATAGGGGTTGGTTGATGTAAGTAGATTGAGGTCGCTTTGCTAAATTATCTGTGAAAGACAGTATTGCGTGATCTACTTATTACTTGATGATTAGATGATGATTTTTCCAGAAAACTTTGTTGTAGAATTTTGCCAAACTGAAATTGATATACAGCAATTAAGTACTGTAAAGTCATCTTGAAATCGGTGGTGAGATGAAGACAAAAAAGTTTGCATAGTGTATATAGATGCGAAAATCGCCTATTTTTATGAAATCAAAAGGTGAAAAATTTTACATCCACGATTCAGTCATTAAGTCAAAAAAAGCAAGGATAGATTTATTATATATGATGAAAGGGGAGATTTTCAAGACCCTTTGAAAATTGGGGGTCATAACGACCTGAACTTCACATAATGAACCAGTTTTGCTGTTTTATTGATATGTTTTTTTGTTACGATTTAATATTTATCTCGTCATCGGGCGTGATTCTTTCTATAATCCAGAAAGTATGGATAAAAAACAAGCAAGATTGGCTGTTTTACAGCATCAAATTGAACGGCTAAACGGCCGTCTTTCCTCCCTAAACCATAGCAGCGACCAACTTTCCCGTGTACGACTGTGGTTGTTTTTACTAGGTGGCGTGGTGAGTGGCGCACTATTTTTGTCACTTGGGCCTTGGCCGTGGATTGTGGGAACGGGTCCAGCAATGATTCCGTTTGTGGTTGCCGTTTATTATCACCGGCGCATCGAAAATGGCGTTACCCGGCTGACCCTGTGGCGAAACATCAAACAAACACATGTAGCTCGCATGATGTTGACCTGGGATGAGATACCTGAAACGCTGCCGCTGTCGCCGCAGTTTGAGCATCCGTTTGCGCTCGATAATGATTTGGTGGGGCTGCATTCGGTACATCGGTTGTTGGACACGGCCGTTTCTCACGAAGGCAGTCGCCGCTTACAAGAGTGGCTGATCAATACGGACCCAAATCTGGAACGCATTGCCCAACAGCAAGCACGCATTCGTGAACTGGTGGGTGCAGGGCTGTTTCGGGATAAGCTCACGTTACATGCCAGCCTGGTGACAGACAATCAGGGTAACAAATGGCCTGGACAAAAGATGTTGGATTGGCTGCAAGAAGAGAGTAATTTGGGACAGTTACGGCCGTTACTCATTCAGCTTGCCATTATATCTGCCTTCAACATTACTCTGTTTGTGTTAGACAGCATTGATGTTATCGGTCCCTGGTGGATGATTCCGTGGGCGGTGTATGCGCTGTTGTTTGTGACACGAGGCGGGCCGTTGGTGGGCACATTGTTTCAGGATGCTACGTTTTTGGATGATGGCTTACGCACGTTGAGTGGGGTGTTTTGGTTTTTGGAAAACGGCCGTTATGCCCACTTCCCACATTTACGAGAATTGTGTACACCATTTTTGGATGAGACAGAACGGCCGTCTCAACACATTAAGCGGGTGACGCGTGTCGTGGCGGGTGTTGGCCTGCGCCAAAACCCGCTCGTCAGTTTCATGTTGAATGTGGTTGTACCTTGGGACATTTACTTCGCATATCGACTGTCGCAGTGCCGAGAAGATTTGGCTGAGCGAATGCCAGTCTGGATGGATCGCTGGTTTGAGTTAGAAGCGCTCAGTTCGCTGGCTACGTTTGCTGATCTCAATCCTGGGATTGCTACCTTCCCAACAATTGTTGAAAATGAAAATTCGTCTTGTCTGTTGCAAACGAATGGGTTGGGACATCCGCTGATTCAAGATGAAGATCGGGTTTGTAATGATTATAAGATTCCCACGCTGGGTTCGATTGCACTGATTACTGGCTCGAATATGGCAGGAAAGAGTTCATTTTTGCGCACAATTGGCGTGAATCTGGCGTTGGCATGCGCGGTTGGTCCAGTAGTTGCTCGATCGCTGCACACCCGGCTGTTCCGGCTCTAATCATCGATGCGGGTTGATGAGTCAGTGGTTGACGGTTTTTCCGTTTTTTATGCAGAAGTGCAGCGATTGCAGGCGTTGTTGGGTGCGCTGCATGTGAAGGATAAACGGCCGTTATGCTTCCTCATCGACGAAATTTTCCGGGGCACGAATAATCGTGAACGGCTGATTGGCAGTCGCGCCTACATTCGCGCCCTGGCAAAAGGATGTGGGGTGGGTTTGATTGCCACACACGATCTTGAATTGGTACAGTTGGCGGAAGAAATTCCCACCCTACGTAATATGCATTTTCGAGATGATGTGGAAAACGGCCGTATGATCTTCGACTTTCTGCTGCGTGAAGGCCCTTGTCCCACGACCAATGCCCTCAAAATTATGCAGCAAGCTGGATTGCCGGTAGAAGAATAATCGTAGGAGAATGCATCATGCCCCTGCGGAGGAAAATTAAATGTTTGTACCTGACATACGTCCGAATGAAATTGTGCCGCCCAGTCGAGAGATTTATGAGGTGATGGGGGAATCGAATATTTTTAAGATGTTGGCTGATTTTTATAGCGAACTGGCCCAATCGGCGATTCGCAGCATGTTTCCAAAGAATATGGAAAAAGCTTCTCAAAAATCAGCCGCATTTTTTGTAGGATTACTGGGGGGGCCACCTCTGTATCATGAACGGTATGGCAATCCGATGATGCGTGGGCGACACATGCCATTTGCGATAGATGAGTCGGCACGTCAAGTTTGGGTAGCTTGTTTTGAAAAAGTGTTAAAAAATGCCATAAACGACTACAATTTCCCCGCTGAACATCTACTAGGATTTCGCCAATTTCTAGACGGCTTTTCCCGGTGGATGGTGAACACAAAATAACTAAAATATGGGAGGTAGCTGAAAGCTGAAAGCTGATAGCTGATTGCTACAAATGAAGAAATTACCAATTGCAATTGTTAGCCCGCATGGGAGTTTGGCGGTTCCGCCAGAGTTGACAGAACGGGTGGCGTTGAGCCAAGAACAGATTTTTAATGAAGCAGATGCGTATATTGATGATATTTTTGATTTTCGGGATCGGGTGTTGCATTGGGCCGCTTTTCCGTATGCGCGGGGCATTATTGATGTGAATCGCCCGTCTGATGTGGCATTGCAGCCTCGTGATGGGGATGGCGTGATAAAAGAGATTACCAGTTATGGCGCACCTGTGTTTAAGCCAGGAATGCAGCCGGATGCGGCTCTTGCAGCGGAATTGCTGCGTAAATATTATTATCCGTGGCATGAACAAATGGTTGCGATTGCGGCTGATGAGCGGGTGAAGCTGGTGATTGATGCCCACTCGATGGCAGCGGTGGGACCCGATTTGTATGGTGATCCGTCTCAACGACGAGCACGAGTGATGGTAGGGAATTTGGGGGATAAAAACGGCCGTATTCGCCCAGATCGTGGTAAGTTAGCCGCACCGACTTCGTTAGCCAACCGTTTTGCTGATTTGTTGGGTGAACGGTTAGCAGATATAAAGCCTTTTGTAGAGGCGGGGGTGGAAACG
>QQUD01001029.1 GCA_008501785.1 Chloroflexota bacterium | reverse complement strand
TGAATAATTACCAAATGGCATTGGCTAATTATAGGCGTGCACTTCAAATTAGAGAGCAACTGTTTAAGCCAGATCATCCTTTAATTGCCCAGAGTTTAAATAATCTTGGATTTTTGTTGCATTTATTAGGTGAATATCCAGAGGCTAGTTTATATCTTAAACGTGCATTAAATATTAGAAAACATAACCTTGACCCTGGACATCCCGAGACTGCGATAAGCTATAATAATTTTGGATATTTGCTTCAATCAATGGGGAAATATGATGAAGCACAAGATAATTTTGAAAATGCTCTTAAAATTTTGAAAACTATTTCATCCTTCGAGCATCCACATACAAAGACAGTTCATAAAAACATGGCAAAAAACGAATTTCTTCTTCAGCTAAATGAATTGGATACTATTTGGAGTCAGATTTCTGTTATTGAGAAATTGAGTGCAAACGATATTGATATGACTAAATCTGATATGAAGGAAATTTTTATTGAAGCTACAAAGCAATCTCCCCGAGTTAATCGTGTAAGGCGCAGACTGGAAGATGTAAAAGATATTGCCAAAGAAATGAATGAAGAGGCAAAGTTCTATCTTAAGCTGAACTCCATAATTGATAGCTTAATATTGAAAGCTTCAAATATTTATTAGTCCTTAGAACATTTTTAAACATGATGGAATAGACTCGGGATATGAATCTTTGGGGTTGTAATATTTGGAAAACCCCCTTTAGTTAATGATTCATTTGGCATCCTCAGATTGGGTGTTAGCTGATATACTGGCGGCTTATGACGACAATTTTGGTGATTGAAGATGCCATTGAGTTGGCGCAGACGATTCGGCGGGAGTTTGAGGGGCTGGGTTACACGACTCTCCATGCAGTAGATGGGGTGGCGGGGATGCAGCTTTTCCAGCAAACAGAGCCTGATTTGGTGATTTTGGATTGGATGCTGCCCAAGCTGGATGGCGTGTCGGTACTGGCACAAATTCGGGCACAATCTGCCGTGCCAGTCTTGATGCTCACCGCTCGAGGTGAAGAAGCAGACCGCGTCATTGGCCTGGAATTGGGGGCTGATGATTATTTGACAAAACCGTTCAGCATGCGCGAACTGGTGGCGCGGGTGCGGGCCTTGCTGCGGCGCATCGAAAATGTCAATAAAATTTTGGCCGAAGATCGCGCCCAAAGCCGCAGCTCGCTCAATTACAAAGGGCTGTGCCTGGAGCCAGAAGCGTACGAAGCCACTTTAAACAACCAACACCTTGAATTAACCCGTACCGAATTCGACTTGCTGGCGCTGCTGCTGCGCAATCCGGGTCGTGCCTTCAGCCGCACCTATTTGCTCGACACCGTCTGGGGCGAAAGCTATGTCACCGGCGACCGCTCGGTGGACAATGCCGTCCTGCGCCTGCGCAAAAAGCTGAGGCCGTTGGATAATGCGGTTGAGACGGTGTGGGGTGTTGGATATAGGTTGGCGAAAGATGAAGGGTGAGCAAGTAGAAACCAAGTTTTTTCTGAAAAACTTGGTTTCTGGATGGTTGGGGGAACGGTTTTTGTGGCGTGTGCATCCGTTGTGGGGGATTGTGGAGGCGGTGCTGGTGGGCAGCGTGGTTTTGTTTTTGCTGTCGCGGATGCAGGGGGAGGTGTCGCCGTTTGTGTTTAGCAATGGGGTGCTGGCGCTGTGTGGGGTGAGCGGCATGTGGGCGGTGCTGCGCATTCGGATGCCAGATGGGGCTGTGTGGCGGCAGGCTGTATGGGAAATTGGTGTCGGCTTTTTGTTGAGCCTGGTGATGGCGGTTGGCCTGCGCAGCGTAGGTCGGCTCTCCGGTTGGGAATCGGCCTGGCTGCGTTCCGGGTGGGGATTGCCTGAAATCACGCTGTATTTGTTGGGGATTGGAATTGGGTATTTGCCGGCGCGGGCGGGTGTGCGGCTGCTGCGGTATTGGAATGCGATTCGCCAGCAGAAGATGCGCTGGCAGTTGACACATGCGCTGGTGATTGTGTCGGTGGTGGTGGCATTGGTGACGGCACTGCTGCCGATGGTGTTTGCACCGTCCGGGGAACCCTTACCATTTGGCCCGGATTTATACACGGCCGTTATCACCCGCTTCCTCCACACCATTCTCCCCTTCTTTGGCCTATTTTTGATGGTGAGTGTGGCGGTGATGATTATTTTATTGCCGCTGTTTATGCTGTTTTCGTTGCTGGTGGCGCGGCGGACGACGCGGCGGCTGGAGCAGTTAACGGCCGTTACCAACGCCCTCCAATCCGGCGACTACAGCATCCGCGTCCCCGTGTCTGGTGCAGACGAAGTGGCGCAGTTGCAGCACAACTTCAACACAATGGCCGACCAACTGCAAACAACGCTGGCCGATTTAGAGACAGAGCGGGACAGAGTAGAGGTGCTGCTGCGAGCACAGCGCGACCTGATTGCCAATGTTTCACACGAACTGCGCACACCGGTTGCCACCATTCGCGCCATGTTAGAAACATCGCGTTCTGATGATGACAGTGATGTGCCGGTGATGAGTGGCGAAATCAAACGATTGCAGCGGCTGATTGATGATTTGTTCACCTTATCGCGGCTGGAAGCGGGCGGTCTGTCGCTAGAATGCCAGCCAACAGACATCGTGCCCATTGTGGAACGCCAGGTGGCTGCACAAGCCCCGCTGGCCTGGAAATCGCGGCGGGTGGAGGTTGTGGCTGAACTGCCTGCCAGTTTACCAGTCATTGTTGTGGATGAGACGAGGCTGGAACAAATTGTGAGTAATTTGCTGCGCAATGGGGTGGCGCATACGCAGCCAGGGGGCATTGTGGCGGTGATGGCTGAATTGGAGTCGTCGTCGCTGTTGCTGCATGTACGCGATACGGGAGCTGGTATTGCGGCGGATGACCTGCTGCACATTTGGGAGCGTTTTTATCAGGGGGGAAACGGCCGTTCTGCATCAGGTGCCGGTTTGGGGCTGGCGTTGGTGAAAGAGCTGACGGAAGCGATGAACGGCCGTGTTGAAGTCATCAGTGTGGTTGGTGAGGGGAGCTGCTTTACGCTCACTTTTCCGTTGGACCCCGCCGGAGGCTAAAGCCATCCAGCTTCGCGGTGGCGTTTACGCCGCCGCGAAGCTGGCAAACCACGACCTCCTCACTTTCCCACGAATTTATCCCTACTTGCGACACTTTTGCGACAATTTCATGATTCTTCTGTGACATCCTCAAGCTATCCTTGCTTCTGTAGGGGCGCACCCTTGTGGTCGCCCAGGGCGGGTACAAGACCCGCCTCTACGAGAATACATGCAAGGATAGAACTTCATGCAACAAATTTTTAGAAATGAAAATCGGATTCGGGCTGGGTGGCGGCTGCTTTTGCAAGCTTTGCTGCTGCTGGTGCTGCTGTTTTCGATAGTGGGGCTGACGCAGCAACTGCCCTGGCCATTTTTCGAGAGAGGCAATGTGGCGATGACGGTGGCTGTGTTGGGGAGTGTGTATCTGGCGGGGCGAGTTTTGGATAAACGGCCGTTTTCCCACTTCGGCTTCCATTTCAATCGTCGCTGGTGGCTGGATTTTGGGTTTGGATTGGGGGTGGGAACGGCCGTTTTGACAACCATCTTTGGCATATTGTGGGCGATGGGTTGGATTCGCATAGTGGAATTTGGTGTGGATGCCCCACTGTTTGCTCCGTTGATTATTTGGTCGTGGGTGAATTATGTGCTGGGGTTTCCGGTGAGTGGTACAGACGTTGTCGCCAGTTTTTTGGAGATTGATGTGACCGGGCCAGCGGTTTGGACCGGTGGTGATTTTGGGCCAGAGGCCGGATTGGTTTGCCTGGCGGTATGTATTTTGTATAGCGGCGTGGTTGCTGCCTGGATTCGGTGGCGACGCAGCCATGAGAACCTCATGGCATTTCGAACCCGTTCGGCTGCGCTCAGGGCAGGCTGTCTCGGAGTGAGAAATCTTGCTTCGTGTCTGTCAAGAACCCTCTGCCTCAAAGCAAGATTCCTCGGCAGACCTCGGAATGACAATTGCATGACAAATTTCTTCTTTATTTTGTTCTGGGTCTTCCCGGCATTGGTTACTCGAAATGACAATTGTAAATGGAGATTAAAAAAATGACGAAATTTATTGCAACAACAACGGGGTTGACGCGACGGTTTGGGAAGATAACGGCCGTTTCCAACCTCAACCTCAACATCCCTCAGAGCAGCGTGTATGCTTTTTTAGGGCCAAATGGGGCGGGTAAAACCACCACCATTCGCATGTTGCTTGGGCTAATTCGACCAGATGCTGGGGATGTGTCTTTGTTTGGGCAATCGCTGAAACGGAACCGCCTGGCATTGCTGGAAAAGGTGGGTTCGCTAGTGGAGTCACCTTCGCTGTATCCGCACCTGACCGGGCAGGACAATCTGGAAGTGGTTCGCCGCATGATGGGGGCGAACAAATCTCAGGTGGCACAAGTATTGGACACAGTGCGCCTGAAAGAAGCAGCGAAACGACCCGTAGGCACCTATTCGTTGGGGATGAAGCAGCGGCTGGGATTGGCAGTGGCGCTGCTCAATAATCCGGCCTTGCTGATTTTGGATGAACCGACGAATGGCTTAGACCCGGCGGGCATATTAGAAATGCGGGAACTGATGACGCGATTGGCGCAAGAGCAAGGGTTGACGGTGTTCTTGTCGAGCCATTTGCTGAGTGAGGTGGAACAGGTGGCGACGCATATTGGGGTGGTAGAAAACGGCCGTTTACGCTTCCAGGGCACAGTGCAAGACCTACATGCCCAGGTAGAAGAACATGTTGTTCTCAAAGTGCAACAGCCCAAGAGCGCACAAAAATTGCTGCAACAATCTGGCTGGACCGTCAAACACAATGGTAATTCGCGGCTGGCAGTCAAAACCAACAGCACATCCGATGCCGCACTGATCAATCGCCAACTTGTAGAAAATGGTCTCAACGTCTATCACCTCCAGCTCGAACAACCAACGTTGG
>QQUD01000439.1 GCA_008501785.1 Chloroflexota bacterium | reverse complement strand
TGATCGTACATGGCGCGATTGGCCGGGTTGGGTTCGTAAACATGGGCGATTTGGATGTGGTCTGAAATCGCATCAAACGTTGTCTTTCCCAAAGCGACCGCAGCCAGGAGTGCGGCTCCGCGAACGTTGGCCTGAATCGGGTCTTTCACCTGCCGAATGGTGCGGTTCATCACATCGGCATGAATCTGACACCAAACATTGGAATTGGCACCGCCGCCGATGATGTTGATTGCTGGAAACGGCCGTTTCACAAACTGTTCTACATATTTGAGCAGCCAGCGCGAATTGTAAGCCACCCCTTCAAACACAGCCCGAATCATATGCTCTCGATTATGGGAAATCGACAAATTAAAAAATCCGCCACGCACAGTGTGATCATCAATCGGTGTGCGCTCACCATTCAGCCAGGGCATGAAAATGAGCTTGTTGCTGCCAGCAGGCGTCTTTTCCACAATCCGGTCAAACGCTTGATAAACGTCCGGCCGCCTGTCATCCCGCGCCAGTTCATCTTCATGGTAGAGAATATTATCTCGTAGAAAAACCAGACAAGCCCCAGCCGACTCTTGTTCATTGACAATGAAATAACGCCCAGGAATAGCTGACGGCAGCGACGCCATATTGTGAAACAAATCAGTCTTTTTGTAAGGGACATGGCAGGAAAGCCAGGAGGAAGTGCCAATGTAAAGATGGGCTGCGTAATCCTGCACCGCACCTGAGCCAATCGTTGCCGAATGTAAATCAGGCGTCCCCATCACCACCGGGATGCCGGGATTGACGCCCAATTCATGAGCTACTTCTGGTTTGATAGGCCCCAGGATGTCCACGGCCGATTTTAATTCAGGCAGTTTCTCCCGATCCAGCGTCGCCAATTTCAACAATTTGTCGTCATAGGTGATGTGGTTGATGTCCCGATTATCGGTGACCCAATGCAGCGTGATAGAGTCATAGGAAGCTGCAAACCGACCGGTGAGGCGCAGGTTAAGATAATCCTTTGGCTCTAAAAACTTGTAGGTTTGCCGGTAAATGTCGGGATGCTCATTTTTGATGTACAAAATGTGTGCAATGGGGTCTTTACCAGATCGGGTGGGGATGCCCCCGGTGCGACGCAGCCATGACCACAGCTTGTCAACACCATATCCTTCAATTTTAAACGCACTGCTGGTAATCTGCCGCACATGAGGTGTGCCGCGCGCATCCATCCAGATAATGGCATTCATCACATGATTACCCTGCTCGTCAACTGCAACCGTGCCTGACCATTGCGCTGTACAACTGATAGCCACGATCTCATCTACGGCGACCAGTTGTTTTGCCAGCAAGCGTTTCACCGCCTTTTTAATGGCAGCCCACCACTCATCAGGGTTTTGTTCCGCCCCACCACCAGGCAAGGTATAAACTGAATTCGATTCGATTTCACAATCAAGAACGTTGCCACTGGTGGACACAATTGCCACTTTAGGGCCAGAGGTGCCCAGATCAATTGCCAGGATATATTGGTTGTTCATGTGCGCTATCCTCCCTAATCTGAAGTAGCTTGAGGATAGAACCTATTTTGTTTTGAGGCAACTTTAGATGGAGACAGTCAATGTTGCTCGAATCGTTGCTGAAGATGCCGGTCTGCTACGCGTGAACAACCGTGAATCAAGGTGACTAGTTTAATGGTGAATCGATCACCAGTTCATCATTCACTGTGCCTACAATTGTCCCGCCATGTGCAAACAACAGCGACGTGATCTCCAATGTAAATCGAATTGCTAATTCGATATGCGATTTACCAAATCGCACTACGGTTTTCATGGGTGGTGGTATGTCACGTTCATGATGTCTCTTCTGCAACCGCACGTTTTAAAAAATAGAGTTCGTCTTTGAGCGAATACAGAAAATTGGTGATGGCTTTCCGGCCTTGTTCGGTATGGGTACGAAATTTAACATTTGTTTTACGTGTCATATTTTTGCTTCCTTTACTTTTGATAGTCGGAAATCTGGTTTCGCAAAGAAACCGGATTTCTCGAATTTCTTTGTTTCCCCAAAACGCAATAGACCTATTGCCAATAGATTTCGCAAGGGGTACTATTGCGATCTAATCTTTTTAAACAGAGAAAATCTTATGCAATCACTTACGTCAGAAAAATGTCGTCGAATGACTGATCCAAATCAGTTTAAATTTGAAACCACTGCGGAACTGCCGGTAACGATGGACATCATCGGCCAGCCACGCGGCACGCGGGCCATTGAGTTTGGTATTGGCATCCAAAGTCATGGCTACAATATTTTCGTGTTGGGCGAGCCAGGAACGGGCCGATTCACTACGTTGAGGCGATTTTTAGAGAAACGCACGCAAAACGAACAAACACCCCCTGATTGGGTTTACGTACACAATTTTGCTTTGCCACATCAATCTAATGCAATCGCTTTGCCCCCCGGTGATGGTGCAGCCTTGAAGCAGCGGATGGTCGATCTGATTCGAGATTTGAAAGAGCTTTTGCCACAGGCGTTTGCTGCTGAGTCGTATCAAGACACAATTCAAACGGTGCAGCAAGATTTCGAAGCGCGGCAAAATAAAATGTTGGCAGCTTTTCGAGAAAAAAGCGTTGCAGACGGGTTTGATCTAGTGCAAACAGCCACTGGATTTGCATTGGTTCCTGTATTGAATGGACAACCACTTTCACCAGAACAGCTACAGCAGATGCCAGCAGAACAACGGATGGAATTGGATGCGGCTCATCAAGATTTATCGGCTGCATTGGAGTCGGTGCTGGCAGAGATTTATGATTTGGAAGCTGGGACCAAACAAAAAATGAGGCAGATTGACCGGGATGTGGTGGAAACGGCAGTTCAGCCCCACTTCGAAACGCTCAAGCAAAATTACCAAGACCAAGAAGAAGTGATTCATTATCTTGATGAAGTCCATCAAGACGTGCTCGATCAGGTTGGTGATTTTGCACCATCGGTAGACAGTACCGAAACAATTGACTTGCGTCGATACGAGGTCAATTTAATGGTCGATCACACGCAAACCGAAGGGACTCCTGTTGTTATAGAATCCAATCCGTCCTATTATGGCTTGTTTGGGCGGCTAGAGTACGAGGTCAAAGCAGGTATGTTGACCACTGACTTTACCAATATCAAAGCGGGCAGTTTACATCGGGCCAATGGTGGCTATCTGCTGATAAATGCCCATGATTTGATGAAAGACGGCCGTACCTGGGATGCATTAAAACGGGCGCTGAAGCGACGCGTGATTCAAGTCAACTCGATGGCGCGCATGGAAAGCAATCAGGTGTTGGCTAAATCGCCAGACCCCGAACCCATTCCACTCAACATTAAAATTATTTTAGTGGGCAGTCCTGGCCTTTATTATGCGTTGCATGAGCAAGATCAAGATTTTGGATCGTTGTTTAAGGTTCGTTCTGATTTTGATACGACGATGCCGCGTACGCCGGAAGCTGAAATGGCATATGCTCAATTTATTGCTAGCCGCTGCCACGATGAAGGGCTGCTCCATTTTGACAAAGATGCCGTTGCTCATGTGATTGAATATGGCTCGCGTTTAGCCGATTATCAAGAGCAGCTCAGTACAAGATTTGGCTTGATTACGGATTTGATTCGGGAGTCTAGTTATTGGGCGGGGGTTAACGGCCGTTCTACCATCACTACCCCCGACGTGCAGCAAGCACTCGGCGAACGCACCAACCGCGCCAATCGCGCCGAAGAAGAAACGTTCGAACTCATTTTAGATGGCACGATTTTTATTGCCACTGAAAAGCGCGTGATTGGGCAAGTGAATGGCTTATCTGTTATCGATACAGGTGAGTACACGTTTGGTCAGCCAGGACGCATCACGGCACGGACGTTTATGGGCGAAGATGGCCTGATTCACATTGAACACGAAACGGATATGTCTGGACCCATTCATCACAAAGGGGTGCTGACGCTGAACGGCTACCTTGGTGGCACCTATGCCCAAAACCAGCCGCTGACGATGTCGGCCAGCCTCACATTTGAGCAAACTTATATTGGCATTGACGGTGACAGCGCTTCATCAACTGAACTGTACGCGCTGATTTCTAGCTTAAGTCGCACGCCATTGAAGCAGTCGATTGCAGTGACCGGCTCAGTCAACCAACGCGGCGAAATTCAGCCAATTGGTGGCGTGAATGAGAAGATTGAAGGATTTTTCCGGCTGTGTCATGCGCGTGGTTTAACGGGAGAGCAAGGGGTACTCATTCCGGCGAGCAATGTGCAAAATTTGATGCTGCATGAGGATGTGATAACCGCTATTTCCGCCAACCAATTCCACATCTGGCCCATCCACACCATTGACCAAGGCATCGAAATCCTCACTGACGAGACAGCAGGTCAGCGCCTTGAAGACGGCTCATATCCTGAAGGCACACTACATCACAAAGTACAAGCACGGCTACGTCATCTAGCCGAAGAACTCAATAAATTTGGCGAGGATGATGAGGAAGATTAGGGATTCGGGGCTTGAAAATGTGCAATTGTTTGTAAATTTTCCATTTCATCCAGCCGGTCGGCGGTAATGGGTGCTGCGCTCCTTTTAGCCTATTAGATAACCAAAACAAACTTAGCACATTTGCGTGAAAATTTTAGTTTGTATAGAAAACTAAAATCGTTTGAAAAAGTTTGTAAACACCGAAAGCGCGTAATCAATCATTTGCGACGTTAGTTTGGGGTAGACACCAATCCAGAAAGTTTGATTCATCACAATATCGGTATTCGTTAATTCGCCCACGACACGATAATCGACATGTTGATAGGCTGGCTGGCGCGTGATGTTGCCGCTAAATAGCAGCCGGGTGGCGACGTGGTTTTCTTCCAGGTAGCGTACCAGTTCGTTGCGGCTAAATGGGGCATCTGGGCGTACAGACAGCAGGAATCCAAACCAGCTTGGCTTGCTGTTTGGTGTAGCTTCTGGCAAAATCAGATACGCTTCAAAGGCTTT
>QQUD01000055.1 GCA_008501785.1 Chloroflexota bacterium | reverse complement strand
TACGAGTATGTCCCCTTAAGGCATGTTCCGGTAGCTGCCGACAGCTTCGCATTCTATGGTGAAGATTTGCTGAAAAACATCGATGCATTGCCCACTTGGGTGTACACGACCCCGCACAACATTCAGAAGAATACACCGCAAACAGAAACCTGTGAGTCGTGTCACAACAACCCAGACCTGTTCTTAACGGCCGATAAAGTGGCTGAGCATGAGCTTTTTGCCAATCGTAACGTGATTGTAGACACCGTTCCAATGACACCAACACTGGGGATCGAGATGCCACCGGTTGAGGTGGATGTGGAAGCAGAAGCGGAAGCAGAGGCTGAAGCCGAGGTAGAAACAGAGAGCAGTGATCCGTAAGCCGTAATCGGTGAGCGGTAAGTAATTGTTCATTCCTGGAACTGGTAACTGAGATAATCTGTCATTCCCGCGCAGGCGGGAATCCACTCTGCTCAGGAAGATGGATACCCGCCTACGCGGGTATGACACCTGTAAAGACAGAAGTAAGTAGTTAGAAGTCAGAAGTTTGATTTTTAAAATTGTTTGAGAGTCAGTCGGGGGAGTTTTTACTGCCCTGACTGAAATCTAAAAGCTGATAGCTGATAGCTGATAGCTGACAGCTCCCAGCAAACTCATTTTTGAGGAGATGACAGAAATGAAAACCCGTATTTTGTTTTTAATGATGTTGATTTTTGGACTCGTTTTAGTGGCCTGTGGTGGCGCAGCTGAAGAACCAGCAGCAGCACCTGTTGCAGAGGCTCCTGTGGAAGTAGAGGAGACCGAAGAAGAGGTCGTTGAGGAAGTTGAAGAAGAAGCACCGGCTGAAGAAGTTATGGAAGAAGAAGCCGTAGAAGAAGAAGCCATGGAAGAAGAAGTCATGGAAGAAGAGATGGGCGAAGCCGATCTCAACGGCGCTTTTGAAGTTTTCTTGGCTGACATGGAAGCTTACAACACCATCGGTGTTGAACCGCTGAACACGATGCTGATTGAAAATCCTGACACCTTTGTTTTGGACGTGCGCGAAGTTAGCGAACTCGAAGAAAAAGGTTGGATTGAAGGCGCAGTTAACATTCCATTGAGTGAGATTGCTGACAATTTGGATAAATTGCCAAGCTTTGACACCCCCATTATGAGCTACTGCGGCAGCGGTTGGCGCTGCACCATCGCGCTCACAGCTTTGGAAGCTCTGGGCTGGGAAGATGTAAAATGTCTCAAGGGCGGCAGCTTTGGTGGTTGGGTTGACGCTGGTTATCCTATTGCTGAAGGCGAATTGCCGGTTGCTGAGGTTTTGAATGCTGCTGAAGCAGACCATGCAATGGTTGCTTTGATGCAAGAAATGCTGCACGCTGTTCCACAAGGGTTCGGCGGCGTTGCGAATGCTGATTTGAATACTGCACTGGTTGAAAATCCAGACCTGATTTTGATTGACGGCCGTACTGCTGGGGAAGTTGAAGGTAAAGGTTCTATCGATGCTGCAAACGTTACATTCCTACCTTTGGAATCATTTGTAGCAAACATGGTCATGTTGCCAGCAGATTTGGACACCCCCATTGTTACTTATTGTGGCAGCGGTCACCGTTCAACTATCATGATGACCATGTTGTGGTCTTACGGTTACACTGATGTACGCAGCCTGAAGGGTGGCTACGGTGCATGGGCTGCTGATGGTTTCCCAGTTGTTGGCGCTCCTGAACCAGAAGAAGCTTCACTCGATTTGGATGCCGCTTTTGAAGTTTTCCTGGCTGACATGGAAGGGTACAACACGATTGGGCTGGATGATTTCAACTTGCAGTTGATTGATGGAGCACCATTTGTACTGGATGTACGTGAACTAGGTGAATTGGAAGAGAAAGGTCATATTGAAACGGCCGTTCACATTCCGCTCCGTGAACTGGCAGACAACTTGGACAAATTGCCAAGCTTTGACACCCCGATTATTAGCTACTGTGGCAGCGGCTGGCGCTGCACCATCGCGCTCACCGTTCTGGAAGGAATGGGTTGGCAAGATGTGAAATGCCTCAAAGGTGGCTCCTTCAGTGGTTGGGTTGAAGCTGGTTATCCAACAGTCGAAGGCCTCGCGCCAGAAGCTGAAGTTTTGAACGCAGTTGAACTTGATGCCGCAACCGTTGAATATTTCGGAGCTGTTCTGCAAGCCGTTCCTGAAGGCTACGGTGGTATTTCCGCTGACGATTTCAACCTGGCTCTGATTGACAATCCAGAACTGAACGTGATTGACGTTCGTACACTGGGAGAATTAGAAGAGAAAGGCGTTATTGAAGCTGAAATCTGGACACACATCGCAATAGAAGAGTTTGTAGCCCAAAAAGATATGTGGCCTGCTGACTTGGATGCACCCATCGTCGTTTACTGCGGCAGTGGACATCGTTCAACAATCGCTATGTCCATTTTGTGGTCATACGGTTACACCGATGTGCGCAGCTTGAAAGGTGGTTTTGGCGGTTGGGTTGAAGCTGGATACCCAGTTATCGAATTTACTGCTGAATAGAAAGGTACTTTATGGTTGTCATTCCCGCGCAGGCGGGAATCCCCTCTGCCATTGTTAAAGATGGATACCCGCCTACGCGGGTATGACACAAAAAATATCTAAAATAGGTAAAGAGTACTGTCAAATTGGCAGTACTCTTTTTTGCTTGGGGTAAATCATGTAGTACCATATGGGTAATATTCCCAATGCCATTAGTAAAATTACCCATATCATATGAGGAATGTCACTTATTGGGATTAATCGAAATAACTATACTTCTAATAATTCATTAAGGTTTTTTAATGAATTACCTGTCAGTGTTTAAAACTTTTGTATTTTAAGCGGCTATTCTTCAAGGAGGATAGGATGACGAGAAGATGGTGGATTCTTTTACTGGTAATCATGATTGCATTTGTTGTAGCTGGTTGTGCCGGAGCTGAAGGTGAGCAAGGTCCTGCTGGCCCCGAAGGCGCACAAGGACCACCTGGAGCCACTGGATTGGATGGGCCTCCTGGGCCTCCTGGGCCTCCCGGACAGGATGGTTTGAATTTTGAACCCCCAGCTTATGTTGGCAGTGAAACATGCGCAGAATGCCATCAGGAACTCTATGATGTGTTTATGCTCAGTGGGCACCCTTTTAAATTAAACCCCGTTGTTGATGGCGAACCCCCAGATTATCCCTTTACTGATGTTCCAAGTCCTCCCGAAGGATACACCTGGGATGATATTAGTTATGTGATTGGTGGATACAACTGGAAAGCACGATTCATTGATCAGGAAGGGTTTATTATTACCGGTGATGCAGAGGCGACGACTCAATTCAACTTTTATAATGATGAACTTGAACTGGGGAATGATTGGGTAGCCTACCATGCTGGTGAAGAAAAGCCGTATAACTGTGGCACCTGCCATACGACTGGTTATAGTACCGAAGGTAATCAAGATGGATTGCCAGGATTGATTGGGACATGGGCTGAACCGGGCATTCAATGTGAAGAGTGTCATGGCCCCGGTAGTTTGCATGTGAATCATCCATTGGCCTGGAGTATGGAGATTGATCGGGATGCAGAAGCGTGTGGTGATTGCCATGTGCGTGGCGGCTCAGAAGAAGTGAATGCGAGTGGTGGTTTTATCAAGCATCACGAGCAGTATGAAGAGCTGTTCCAGAGTAAGCATATCACGGTAGATTGCGTGGTTTGCCATGATCCTCATGCAGGGGTGGTGCAGTTCCGTCAGATGGGTGGCCCAACAACACGCACTACCTGTGAAAACTGCCACTTTGATGAAGAAAACAATAAAGAAAACGAAATTCATGCGAAGTTTGCCGTGGATTGCATTGATTGCCACATGCCACGTGTGACAAAAAGCGCGCTTGGTGACCCAGAACGGTTTACCGGTGATATTCGCACCCATTTGATGGCAATTGAACCAACACAGGTTGGCCAATTTACTGAAGATGGCACGGTTGCATTATCGCAATTAAGCCTCGATTTTGCTTGTCGCAGCTGCCACAACCCGGAAGGGTTTGCTGGTGAAGCGACGGATGACGTTTTGATAGAAGCAGCAACAGGCTACCACGAACCCCCATCGCCGGAGCCTGCCCCTGGAGAAGAGGAAGATACAGGGACAACTTCACCTTAATGGTGAAGCGGCGTTAGCCGGAGTGGGCTGCCAAACATTGTTCGTTTGGCAACCCGCTCTTGTTTGTTTTATGACGGTGCACTGCTTGTATAAATCGTACCAGTGATAAGTCGTTTTCTTTTTACGACAATGTGCGATTTATTAAGCAAAATAGGAGAATGAATTGCTGCATCGAAATCAATTAAAATCCCAACGGATATGGATTAGTCGAATTATTGTGTTGCTGTTGGTTTTGGGCGGTGTTTTAGGTTTGGTTGGTTATGTGATGGCGAATAAGGAGAATGATTCGGTAACGGCCGTATTCTCTTCCCCAAATACCCCAACCGCCAAACAACTCCTCACCACCCAGCTAGACGGCAATAATACCCCAACGATTGATACCTCTCAAGATGACCAAACTTGTATTCTGTGTCATCAAGACACAGATGGTGTGGTAACGTTTGCTTCGGGTGAGGAAGTGGCGGCGGTGGTGGATACGGCCGTTTTCCCTCACTCAGCCCACGGCGACACAGCCGACAAACCACTTGGCTGTACAAGCTGCCACGACGTAAACGCTTACCAGTACCCGCACGAACCAATCACAGCTCCCGATTACCACAGCTACCAGTTGGCACAAAGCGAAGTGTGTACACAATGTCATGTGGAACCGCATTTGACCAGTCACCCTGGGTTGGAATCGGAAACGGCCGTTGTTTGTACCGATTGTCACGGCAGCCACGAAGTTTTGTCGGTTGAGCAGATACGAACGGGAGAAACGACTTCTAACTGTATCGATTGTCATACCGAGATGGAAGTTCAGTTTACGGATGGCAGCCAGCTGACGGACATGATTCAGCATGGTCTTTTTGCCAGCCGTTACGAAACAACCGAATATTGTTTGGCCTGCCACACCCAACCGGATTTGGAATTAGAATTTGAGAATGGCGACATGATCTCTGTCACGATTGATGACATTGCTTTTCACGATTCGGTACACGGGTTGGATAACGAGAATGCGCCTCTGGAATGTGCGAGCTGTCATGCGGATGTGACTTATCCACATGAGCCGGTAACGGCCGTTTCACCACGTGAATACAGTTTAGAAATGGTCGCCGTTTGTGGCGATTGCCATGAAGAAAAAGCCAAAGCTGAAGTTAAAGATGTGCATGGATTGGCATTGGCAGATGGGGAGATAGAAGCGGCCGTTTGTACCGATTGTCACGGCGCACACGATACACCCATTCCTGATCAACCACGACATCGCACTTCGGAAACATGTGAACAGTGTCACAGCACTATTTTTGCAGAATATGCCGACAGTGTGCATGGAGAGTCACTCATCACGGACGATAATCCTGACGTGCCCGGGTGTATCGACTGTCATGGCGTTCACAATATCGGCGATCCGACAACGGCCCTGTTCCGTGTACGTTCGCCAGAATTATGTGCTGAATGTCATGCAGATGAAAACTTGATGACCGAGTACGACATTTCGACAGAAGTGTTTGATACCTACGTATCTGATTTCCACGGCACAACCGTCATCCTGTTTGAGCATGACGATCCCAACGCAGAGACAAACAAAGCTGTTTGTTACGACTGTCACGGCGTTCACAATATTCAGCATCCCGATGACCCAGAAGCAGGCATTCAGGCAAATCTGCTGGAAACATGCCAGCAATGCCACCCTGATGCAAATGAAAACTTCCCAGACTCGTGGACGAGCCACTTCCAGCCTTCGTTGGAACATAATCCACTCGTTTATTTGGTGAATTTGTTCTATCAAATTGTGATTCCGGCCACGCTGGGATTCTTTGGATTGATGGTTGTTTCTGATATTTATCGTCGTGTTCGCACGCGAATAGGCAAATAGAGGCTAGTTATGGCAGCTGCAACAAAAACGAAAGAAGAAAGTTATATCCGCTTTCGGCTGATGGCTCGCATTGAACATTTTGTGTTGATGATCAGCTTCACTATTTTGGGCATTACCGGCCTGCCGCAAAAATATGCGACATCACCCTGGGGCATCGCGATGATTGAGGCGATGGGGGGCATTGAGTTGGTACGGGTTATTCATCGTGCTTCGGCGTTTGTGTTGGTGATCGGCTCTGTGTATCATTTGTTTACCTCGGCCTATCGTCTTTTTGTGAAGCATGAGCGTTTGCGCATGGCGCTGTCTAAGCAAGATTTTTGGGACATTGTGAATACCCTACGCTACAACTTTGGATTGATCAAAGAACACCCGAAAATGCCTAAGTTTAACTTTGGCGAGAAGCTGGAGTATTGGGCTGTGGTGTGGGGAACGGCCGTGATGGCCATCACTGGTTTCATGTTGTGGAATCCGATTTCAACAACGGCCGTTTTACCTGGAGCGTTTATACCGGCTGCCAAAGCCGCTCACGGCGGCGAGGCGCTGTTAGCTGTGCTTTCCATCCTCATTTGGCACATGTACAACGTACATATTAAGCACTTCAATCCCAGTATGTTTACTGGGCGACTTCCAAAAAAACAGATGGAAGAAGAGCACGCACTTGAATTAGAACGTTTAGAACAAGGAGGTGAGGCCTGGCCTGATATGGATCGCGCAGTTTTGTTGCGTCGTCGCAGAATCTTTCTGATTACATCGGTAATACTTGGCAGCATCATCGTAGCGGTTTTGGTGTGGGCGTTTACGTTTGAGCAAACGGCAATTACCACAATCCCGCGAGCAACACGAGATGTATTTGTCCCATTGGCAACGCCGATACCATAAGGCAACTCAAAAAACTTTATCAAGTAAATAAAAGCTTATTAGCTACAGAAGGCGCAACGCACTTGCAAACAGACTATTCGAAGCAAAGAATCATTGTAAGTGTGTCGCACCTGAAAAATACATTTAACCATGTCAAGGAGGGTTAGATGAGCTGGAACAAAAATCAGCGAATGACAGTCTTGCTGGCAATAATGATTGTGTTTGGCATTGCTTTGGCGGCATGTAGCCAGGAACCGGAAACGGTAGAAGTGACACGCATTGTTGAGCAGGAAGTACCTGTAGAAGTAGAAGTCGAAGTACCCGGACCGGAAGTCGAAGTCACCCGTGTTGTTGAGGTGATGGTTGAACCGGAAATGGCAGAAATGCTCGTAAGTGTGATCCCATTTGAAATGGAATGGGCATCTTCTGGTCACGCCGACGCATCTGCCGAAGCATTTGTGCATTGGAATGAAGACGATCCGGCAGAAGTGCCAACATCCTGTGCAAAGTGCCACAGCACACCCGGTTTTCAGGACTTTCTCGGTCTTGATGGGTCTGAGGCTGGTGTCGTAGATGCTGCTGCTCCCCTCGGTTCAACCGTAGAATGTGCAGCTTGCCATAATGATGTCACCACTGAATTGACCAATGTTGTCTTCCCATCAGGTGCCGAAGTCTCCGATCTCGGACCAGAAGCCCGCTGTATGCAATGTCATCAGGGTCGTCACTCTACAGTCAGCGTCAATAATTCAATAGAAGAAGCTGGCTTGGGTGAGGGCGATGAAGACACCATTAGTGAAGACCTGGGATTCTCCAACATTCATTACTATGCTGCGGCAGCCACGCAATTTGGCACAATGGCCAAGGGTGGGTATGAGTATGATGGCAAATCATACGACTCTCGCTTTGAGCATGTTGAAGGGTATAACACCTGTGTGGATTGTCACAATTCGCATACATTGGAAGTTGAACTCGAAGAATGTGTTGTCTGTCACGAAGGCGCAGAAACCGCAGAAGATTTGCAAAATGTGCGCATGGCTGGCTCACTTGTCGATTATGATGGTGATGGCGATCAAGAAGAAGGCATTTACTTTGAAATCGAAGGAATGCGCGAAGTTTTGTATGGATTGATGCAGACCTATGCGGCCGATGTAACCGGTACGCCTGTTGTCTATGATTCCCATGCATATCCTTACTTCTTCATCGACACCGATGGCAATGGCGAAGTTTCCGAAGGTGAGGGTGCATTCCCGAATAAATACAACGCATGGTCACCTCGTTTAGCCAAAGCTGCTTACAACTATCAAGTATCGTTGAAGGACCCAGGCCGATTTGCACATGGTGGCAAATACATCATTCAATTGTTGTACGACTCCATCGAAGATGTAAACGCTGGATTGGCTTCACCAGTCGATACAAGTATGTTACACCGCATTGACCACGGTCACTTTGCCGGTTCTGAAGAGGCATTCCGCCATTGGGATGGCGAAGAAGATGGTGGTATGGTGCCTGGACGTTGTAGCAAGTGTCACACTGCTGATGGTTTGCCATTGATGCTCAGTGAAGGTGTTTCGATTACACAACCTGCGGCAAATGGCTTCCGTTGTGATACATGCCACAGTGATTTGACCGATTATGGCCGTCTTGAATCTCCAACAGTTACATTCCCCAGTGGTGCAACATTGACGTTCTCGGAAGAAAATATCGAGAGCAACCTTTGTATCAACTGTCATATGGGGCGTGCGTCGGCGAATTCGGTTAACGGCCGTACCGCTGGCCTCGACGATGACACGGTTGCAGAAAGCCTCGGCTTCATCAATGTGCATTACTTTGCTGCCGGTGCTTCGGTATTTGGTACAGAAGCAAAGGGTGCGTATGAATACGATGGTCAGGCATACAATGGTTTCACGTCACATCCTGAAGAGGCGAATAGCTGTACTGAGTGTCACAGCGCTCATAAGCTGGAAGTCAAACTCGATGACTGCGCCGAATGTCACGAAGATGTGGCCACCATTGATGATGCGCGAGCAATCCGTATCAGCGAAGTGGATTACGACGGTGATGGCGATGTTACCGAAGGTCTGAAAGGCGAAATCGAGACGATGCAAGAGGTGCTTTATGCAGCTATGCTAGAGTACGCTGCCGCGAACAGTGGCGCCGCTGCCATCATTTATGATTCCGGTGGTTATCCGTACTTCTTCCTCGATAGCAACGAAAATGGCGAATCTGATCCGGGTGAGGCAATCTTCCCGAATCGGTACAACACATGGACGCCGCGCCTGTTACGTGCTGCCTACAACTACCAGTATTCGAAGAAGGATCCTGGTGTGTATGCTCACAACGGTCAATATATGATTCAAGCGTTGTATGACACTTTGAATGATATTGGTGCAGATACGTCTGCCATGACACGACCGGTTGTTGAAACTGAATAAATCGAAATAGCTAACATCGTAATAAAAAGGTCGGATGCTTTGTGTGTCCGGCCTTTTTTTGTTATTCTTTTGCGCGTGAGGTGAAGCTGTTGGAGAAGAATGAGCCGAATATGGGGCAGTCATCGTTTGCAGTGGTGACGTTGTTTACGAATCATATGGATGCTTGGGTGGTAACGGCCGTTATCTCCCTCACCGCTCTCATCATCCACAATCAACTGTCTCCGCGTAGTTTGCTGCTGCTGGTAGCGATGGCTGGCCTGTGTTGGTTTGGCTTTGCCCTCAACGATTTTTATGATGCTCCCTTTGATGCGCTTGATGAAAAGAAGGCGGACAGCAACTTTTTTGTGCATTTCCCCGGCATAGCAAAATATGGAAAAGCTTTGTTTTTGAGCAGTGGCGTACTTTTGGTCTTTGCGTTTTTGCCATTTGGACTGCGTGGGGTGGCTGTTTTGTTTTTGTTGTTTGGTGTGGCCTGGGCTTATTCGGCACCGCCGCTGCGTGTGAAAAGTCGTCCCGGGTGGGATTTGCTGATGCATGTTACGTTTGTGGAATCATTTCCTTTTGCGGCTACATTATTTATTTTGCAATTGCCGTGGATGGGTGTTGATTTTTTTGCGGTTTGTTTGCTGATGATGGTTTCGCTGGCGGCGCAGTTGGAGCAACAGGCGCGTGATTTTGAAGTTGATTCGCAGTGTGAACAAAATTTTACGATAACTGTGGGATTGTCAACCACCCAACGCCTGCTCAAAATTATTACGGCTATGACGATTTTGCTGGTTATCATTGGTGCGATAAGTGGAGTGATTCCCGCACCCTTTATTCCGTTTTTTGTAATTGGGGCACCGAGTTTTTTGCACCGCTTTGTGCGGAGACCAAGTCAGCCACGGTCTGAACGACTGGTGAATGTGTCTGTAATAACTGGGGGAGTGTATGCGGCCGTTTTGCTATTTGTCAACGTGTTTGGATAAAAAAATCACGCAAAGACGCAAAGGCGCAAATATTTTTTCCTTTGCGCCTTTGCGTCTTTACGTCTTACAAATTTAGTTATTGTAGTTTCAGCCAACGATTCATCAAATTGCTCATAAAGATCGAAAGCAGCAATGGAATCCCAAACCGAAGTGCAAAAAGTAATAAAATTATCAGAATAGCCGTTATCGGACTCATGACAACCTCCATTTGATTGAAAAGGGACAGGGGGCAAGGGGCATAAAAAGTGATTCCACTTGTCACTTGTACCTTTTATCACCTTCAGCATATCAAGAGGTGAAACGGCCGTCTATCCGTGCTTAATGCCATTTCGTTGTGGGTAAATTACCCATCTCAGTGCCTTTTTCCGTGAAATAAATCACAATAAAATGGGGTGAATTCCCAGCCTCAATATTCAGGTTTTGCCGGATTTACGGAGGAAACGGCCGTTTGTACACTGAAAGTACGTTTTGAGCCATGTGCATAGAGAAGATGAGGTTGGCCGATGTTAAAAAAATTATGGTCTCGATTATTGTGGGGGGGCATATTTGCCCTCATATTAAGTTTTATCAGTGCCGCTGTCACGCTTGCAGACATTTCCAATAACGAAATTGGCACACCTGATGATTGCCTGGAATGTCATGAAGATTCCGTGTTAGCATGGCAAGAAAGTATGCATGGTCAGGCAGTGTCTGATGTCGTGTTTCAGGAGGCGTGGCAAGAGCAGGGTGAGCCGCGAGAATGCCTGCGCTGTCACACAACCGGGTTTGATACGGCGACAGGGACCTGGGAAGCGGATGGGGTGACATGTGCCGCTTGCCATTATTCGGGGCCAAACAGCCCCAGCCATCCTGACCAAATCATGTTTACTACAGACTCTTCTGAATCTTGTGGTGAATGTCATTTGGAAACCTATGCAGAGTGGCAAAGCAGCGGACATGGCGAAGAAGATATGACCTGTGTTAATTGTCACAATCCCCATACAAACGGTCTCAAAAAAGATAACATGGAAACCCTATGTCAGACGTGCCACACCGATGAAGGGTATTTTTACTCGATGACATCCCATGCTGAAGAGGATTTGCTGTGTACGGATTGCCATTTGCGCATCTCAGATGAGCCGATGGGGGAAGGGCATGGGCAACGACATCACACCTTCACAGTTGATTTAGAAACGTGTAATGAATGTCATGGTGAACAGATGCATTACCCGGCAGGTAATGTTGACGATGCTGGATTGGTTGTCAGTAGTCCGTCCACAACCCAGGCCAATTTGTCGATGTTAACGGATTCGAATATGGGAAACCTAAGTACGACACCGACCAGTCCGTATAACTTTGCGATGTTAGCGGCCGTTATTGGGTTGGCGTTTGGCTTTGTAGGGTCGCCGCTGTTTGAGCGTTGGTTCCGTTAGAATTGCTTCATTTTCCCGGAAACTCTAAGTTTTTCCGGGAAAATTTAGGGAAACAAGATGACAGAAAAAGTAAAACGACGTGATTTTATGAAATTGTCGCTAGCAGGTTTAGCCTCGGCAACCCTGGCGATGCAAATGAAAACCGGTCCGCGCAAGCGAAGTGGTGGTGGTGAAACGAGCACCCATCGATGGGGCATGATTATTGATTTGAATGCCTGTGTGGGTTGTGAAGATTGCACCCTGGCCTGTCGTGCAAACAATGACGTATCGCCCGATATTTCCTGGAATCGTGTGCTTGAGGTGGAGCAGCAGGCAGACAAAACTGTTTACGCAACTGTGCCGTGTATGCATTGCGAAAATGCACCTTGTGTTGGCGTTTGCCCGGTTGCAGCCACGTTTCATCGAGGTGATGGCATTGTGATGATGGATTATGAGCGGTGTATTGGCTGTCGTTATTGCCAGATGGCGTGTCCGTACGGCGCACGTTCGTTTAATTGGCAGACGTTTGTGGGGGAGAATACGGCCGTTCCCGCACATGGCACACCCGAAGTTGCACGTCGCCCGCGTGGCGTGGTAGAGAAATGCTCATTTTGCTATCAGCGCATTGATCGGGGTTTGGAAATGGATTTGATGCCTGGGGTAGACCGGGAAGCAACACCGGCTTGTGTCAATGCCTGTCCAGTTGATGCGCGGTTCTTTGGCGATTTGAATGATCCCGAATCGACAGTAAGTACTTTGTTGGCAACGCATACAGCATTTCGATTGTACGAGGACAAAGGGGCCGAGCCGCGTGTCTATTATTTGCCAACGTATGAAGAAGGAGGCTGCGCATGAACAGCATCAAGCGATTTTCAAGGCAATGGTTGGGCGTGGCATGGATTGGCGGTTTAGTGATTTGTATGATTGCTGGTCTGGCGGCAGGTGTGCGCGTGTTTGCTCAGGGCTTGTGGATGACGAATATGTCTGATTTGGTGCCGTGGGGTTTGTGGATCACGATTGATCTGTCGGCAATTGCGTTGAGTGCCGGTGCATTTTTGTTGTCGGCGACGGTGTATCTATTGCGAGTGGAAGAGTTGCGGGGGGTGGCGAAAACGGCCGTTTTCGTTGGTCTCATCGGTTACAGCATGGCAGTGATGACGCTGCTGCTTGACATTGGTCGCCCAGATCGGTTTTGGCACGCGATGGTCTTTTGGAATATCCATTCGCCGCTGTGGGAAGTGACGATGTGTGTGGCGCTCTACTTTACCGTGCTGCTGCTGGAAGTGCTGCCCATCTTTGGCGGCGCAGATTGGTTCCAGAATCGGTGGCCGCGTTTAGCTGTGTGGATGCAGAAAATTCATCATTTGGCCCCTTTCCTGGCGATTTGTGGATTGGCGCTGTCACTGATGCACCAGTCATCATTGGGCGCAACCTATGGCGTGCTAAAGGCGCGGCCCGTTTTGTATCGGCCAAGTATGGCAATGATGTTTTTGCTGTCGGCGATGGCTGCTGGACCAGCATTTATTGTGCTGTTGTCGAAGGTGGCTGGGTATGTTTCGCCTCATGCCAAAGTGAATCGGTACCTGTTGAATAAGGTGTCGTGGGCAGTTGGCTGGGTGTTGGTAGCGTATTTGTATGTGCGGGTGTGGGATATTTTAGCGCAGCTTTATACCTACGAACCGGGGCGTAACGAAGGGCTGGATTTGTTGTTTAATGGCCCGTTGGCGTTTAACTTTTGGATTGGTGAGATTGGGCTGGGCATTATTGTGCCGATGATTATTTTGCTAAATTCACGCCTGCGTGAGTTTGAACGAGCGAATATGCTGGCGTTGGTCTTGGTTGTGGGTGGATTGGTCGCTCATCGTTGGGATACGAATATGGTGGGGCAGCTTTTGGTTTTGAATGCGAATCCGTTTTCTGATGTGCTGGTTTATGCGCAGTATGTGCCGTCGATGACTGAAATATTGGCTGGCGCTGGCGTGATTGCGTATGGAGCGTTGGCGGTGACGTTGGGGATTCGGTTTTTGCGGGTTATTGAGCATGATGGGGTGGAAGAAATGGTTGTTGGTAGAAAAACGGCCGTTTTTTCGGGTGATTAGTTATGAATGAAGAGAGAAGAGAATAATGAACCAGTCTGGTGCTGCATTTACAATGATTTTACTTTTCGCGCTGCGGTGCATTGCGCCGCTGGTGTTGACGGTGTTTATTGGCTGGTTGATGAATCGGTTGGTGGATAGGTGGGAGGTGGAGGAAACGGCCGTTATCGAGCAACCCAAAACACAATTGCCACAACCCGTACCGAGCAGTACCGCCCGCCCGGCCCTCCCTGCGTTGATAAATTGTTGGGTTTTTAATAATTGTGAGGAATCGGATTGTGTGGCGTTTGAGAATACGGCCGTTGCCTGCTGGCAAGTAAAACAATCGTCCTCAGGTCAACTGCTGGCAAAGTGCGAAACTTGCCCTGTTTACGTGCAATCAGCCCCTGCCGTGTAAAAGTGAAAGCATAATTAACCAACTCTTTTCTCAATATGTACCATTGTCCTACGTTAAGTGTGAAAAAATATACAAACGATGACACATGTCATATAAAAAAGTGTGACAACCCCTCTTGTGTTCCCATCATAGTTGAATTTAAAGTTAAACCATCAACATTCGATTAGTAATTTCAATGCACGCTTATTGGAATTGCTTATATAAACGTCCTTTTTCTTATCTACACAGCTAAATACATCATTCCAGGCAAATGTCATGCTTGAAGGGGTTCCCTATGACACACAAAATGCAGGTGTTATTTTTCGGACTTTCATTACTCCTTTTATTTGCAGTGGCTTGTACGGGGGAGATGGGGCCAGCCGGTCCACTAGGGCCTGCTGGTGCGCCTGGACCAATGGGGCCTGTGGGTCCACCTGGAGAAGATGCAATTGTGAGTCAAGAATATGTTGGTTCTGAAAAATGCGGGCAATGTCATGAGGATGAATACGCTCGGTTTATGCTGTCGGGCCATCCCTATAAATTGACCAAAATAGAAGATGGCCAGCCTCCCAGATTTCCCTATGATGCAATCACTAATGGTATTAGAAATCCGCCTGAAGGATATAGCTGGGACGATATTACGTATGTCATTGGTGGTTATGGCTGGAAGGTTCGTTTTATTGACGACAAAGGTTTTATCGTTACCGGTGATGAAAACAGCCTCACGCAATATAACTATAAAAACAGCTTTGTAGATAATCTTGCCGAATGGGTACCGTATCACCCAGGCGAGGAAAAACCATATGATTGTGGTGTTTGTCACACGACAGGGTACCGACCAGAAGGTCATCAGGATGATTTAGAAGGCATTATTGGCACGTGGGCTTTTCCTGGTGTGCAATGTGAAGCGTGTCATGGTCCTGGGAGCCGCCATTCGGATGATCCATATGGCGTGTTCATGAAAGTGGATCGTTCTTCTCAAATGTGTGGGAAATGTCATTCACGCGGAAATCCGGCGCAAATTGATGCCCAAAACGGATTTGAGAAACATCACGAGCAGTATGAGGATATTTACAATTCCAAACATTTCGCCACGCCATGTGTGACCTGTCATGATCCACATGCGAGCACCTTGTTTGTAGATGAAGCGCTCAATCCTAACAAGGGCATTGTGCAGGTTTGTGAATCATGCCATTTTCAAAATGAACGACGCAATGTGAGGAATCATTTGGGGATGGATTGCGTGGATTGCCATATGGCTCCGATGGCGAAGTCGGCACAAGGTAATCTTGAACTGCTGCGGGGAGATATTCGCTCGCATCAATTCGCTATCAACACGGAACCGGATGCGACCCAGTTTAATGAGGATGGGACGCTGGTGATGCCGTATTTGACTTTGGAATATGCGTGTGGGAGTTGTCACAATGGGCAGAAGGCGAGTGTGTTGGAAACGGCCGTTCTCGCCGCTGCCGCCGATGGCTACCATGCTAAACCCACCCCAACACCCGAACCAACTCTGGAACCTAAGTTAACCCCAACCCCAGAAGGGTAAATAATCTGTCAAAATCAAATTTCTGATACGGAGTGGAGGCTTTAGCCGGAACCGTTCCGGCTAAAGCCTCCACTCCGACGATCTTTTTTGAATGCAATTGAGGAACGACATCATGCGCAATATCTTAAACAAAATAAGACGCCTTTTCTTTCCGCTTAGTGACGCACCACGGTGGCGACGTGTGCTTCCATTTGCGCTTCTTGGTGTTTTGACACTTGCCGTCATTGCAGGCTCTGTACAGGGATGGAGCTACACAAATTCACCAGAGTTTTGTGGAACGGCCTGTCATACCATGCCACCCGAATACAGTGCCTATTTGCGATCACCTCATGCCCGTGTGCAGTGTGTTGAATGCCATTTAGGTCGGGATGAATTTACAACGCAGTTTACGCGCAAGGCTGGCGATTTGCGTCATGTGATTGCTACGCTCAATCAAGATTATGAATTTCCCATTTATGCCCACAACATGCGACCAGCGCGAGATTCTTGCGAACGATGCCATTTTCCTGAGAAGTTTTCTGATGACAGCTTGCGTGAATTACGCGCTTACCAAAGTGATGAAGCCAACACGCCGCAGCGCACCTATGTGATCTTAAAGACGGGTGGGGGCAGTAGTCGGGAAGGTTTGGGACAGGGTATTCACTGGCATATTGAAAATAAAGTCTGGTTTTTGGCAACTGATCTAAATCAGCAAGAGATTCCTTATGTGCGGACTGTTGATGAGGATGGCAATATTACCGAATATTATGATGTGGCGTCTGAGATAACCCCTGAGGATGTGGCTGGTTCGTTTTTAGAGCGCATGGATTGTATTTCCTGCCATAATCGAATCACACATGCCATTCCTGATCCCGATAAGGCTGTTGATCTGGCAATCAATAAGGGTTTGATTGCATCGGACCTGCCTTATATTCGACGTGAGGCTGTTGCGCTGCTGACACAACCCTATGTGGATAGGGCGACTGCTGGTGCTGCGTTTGATTTGTTAGCCGATTTTTATACTGAAAATTATCCGCAGGTCGCTCTAAATCAGGAGCAAGCAATTACAGATACCATTCAAGTTCTAAAAGATATTTATGAACAAAGCGTATTTCCAGAGCAAAAATTGGATTGGAATACACACGCAGACAATTTAGGTCATATCAATGATCCGGGTTGTTTCCGTTGTCATGATGGTAAACATCTTACGGGCAGGGAAGAAGCGATACGGTTGGAGTGCAATTTGTGCCATTCGATACCTGTTGTCGTTGATTCTAACTCGCTGGTCACAAATATTGAACTTCCGCAGGGACCGGAACCACCGTCTCACTTGCACACAAGCTGGATTGCGATGCATGGCGAAACGATTGATTCTTCGTGTGTGGCGTGTCATGAACCGATTGATGAGACGATTGATTACACTCTGTTGGAAGACAAACCGCCAGCCGATGCTTCTTTTTGTGGCAATGCAGCCTGTCATGGACCGGATTGGGAATATACTGGGTTTAATGACCCGGCTTTAGAATCCTATTTGGCACGTCAAATTTATACTTTACGTAATACCAGTCCCTATTTATTGGAGGGTGTACCTAGAACGTATGATGCGACTTTTAAGGTTTTGTTAGACGGTCGTTGTATTGCCTGCCATGGCGCACCCGAATTAAAAGCAGAGCTGGATTTGACGACTTATGAAACAATGATGGCTGGTGGTAAAAATGGTCCCGTGTTGATTCCTGGCGATCCAGATGGGAGTTTGCTGATTCAACGCCAAACTGAGGAAACTGAGCATGGTGGTCAGGTGTTGGATGATGAATTGGAAGCGTTGAAAGCGTGGGTTTTAGCTGGAGCGCCGTAAGGTGATGTGAGCAGGTGATCAGTCGTCTAGTGAAATGAGGCCTTTTTTGATGGCGAATTTGACCAGGTCGATGCGGTTGTGGATGTTGAGTTTTTGCATCATATTTTCGCGGTGGCGGTCTACTGTTTTGACGCTGATGCACAATTTTTTGGCAATTTCTGCGTTGGTTAGCCCTTCAGCTATTTGGATTAACACTTCCCGTTCGCGTGGGGTTAATTTGTCGAGTTCATCCTCTTCTTTGGGTTTTGATTTACTATCTTCAGTACCAAGGTAATTTTGTACGAGCATGTTTGCCATGCTGGGATGCAAAAAGACATCGCCACCGTAGACAGTGCGAATGGCATCGACGAGTTCGTCAGGGGCGGCGCGTTTGGGGACGTAGCCAGAAGCACCTGCTTTTAGCATTTCGAGGAAGTACTGCTCGTTTTCGTACATGGTGAGGGTGAGAACGGCCGTTTCCGGCATCACCCGTTTAATTTGTTTGGTGGCATCGATCCCATTCGACCCCGGCATTTGCACATCCATCAACACCACATCTGGTTTTTCGCGCTGTACCATGTGGACCGCTTCACTGCCGCTGGTTGCTTCCCCAACGATTTCCATATCTGGCTGTGCTTCCAATAACATCCTTAAACCGGAGCGGACAACTGCGTGATCATCCACCAAGAGTAAGCGAATCTTCGACATGCTCTTCTCCTTCAGTTAGAAATGGCAGACTAACATCAATCGTAGTGCCGCTGCCTGGTTGAGACTGAATTTCAAATTGCCCGCCTACAAGCGCTACACGCTCTTGCATGCCTAATAGCCCCCAGGCATGACGGGTTGATGTGCCATTAAAAAATTGTGTCGCATTAAATCCACGACCATTATCTGTTACTACTAAATTGAGAGACGGTTCTCGGTAATTTAACTGAACGCGCACCTTTGTTGCCTGGGCATGTTTAGCCACGTTATTCAGTGCTTCTTGAATGATGCGAAAGGCGGTTGTTTCGATGTCGGGGTGCAGGCGATGAACACGGCCGTTTACCTTAATTGTCGCATGAATAGGTTGTCCAGAATGATCCATGCGATGATCAAACGTTTTAAGCTGACTTTGCAGAGCCGGGATCAATCCCAGATCATCCAGCAACGAGGGACGTAAATCAGCAATTAAGTCACGTAGCTCACGCATCGCTTCCATCGTCATTTTTTTGAGTGTGGTTAATTGTTCGCTGGCTAACTGTGGATTGGTGAGTGAACTGTTGGCTGCTGCGGCAAAACCAAGCCCCATCGCGGTTAACAGCTGCCCCGTGCCATCGTGTAGTTCACGGGCAATGCGCTGCCGCTCCTGCTCTTGAGCCGAGACAACTTGATGCAACAGCTCTCCACGCAAAATTTCACGCGCTTGCACTTCCTGGTAAAGCGTAGCATTTTCAATGGCGATGCTTAACTGCCCTGCCAGCGTGTGCAGTAACTTGATTTCATTGTGGCTGAGCGGTGTCGTGGTTGTCTTTACCTGTAAAACAAATGCACCCGTCACTTGATCTTGTCGCGTCAGCGGTAATCCAATTGAAAAGTTTGTTCTGGGCAATGGGCCATTTTCTAACGCATCTGTCACACCTTTGTATTGGCGCAATGCTGCGCCACTTTGAATGACCTTGTTGCCTAAGGTTTCCACAGAATCGGAAAATAAATTATTGTGGGCTGCTAAATTACCATCGCAGCTAATAACGTTTAGGGGGCTGTCCGCGTGCTCTTGCCAGAGAATTGCAGCCCCATCTACCCAGATGAGGGCTTTGACGAGGTGGGAAACGGCCGTATCTACCAACTTTTCCCGCTCCAATGTCACCGCCAGCCCGCGTGAAAAATCGAACAGCAGCTTTAAATCTTGCAGTGCTGCTGTCAATTCTTTGTTGAGCCGATGGGTATCTTCTTGTGCCTGCTGTTGAATAGATAAAGCTTGACTTTGGGCTGCCATCCGCGCTTCATTGGCTTCCATTAATTTGCGCTGACGCTCGAATTCAAACGCACGCAGCGCACGAACCACAAAAACAGCCATCACTGTGGCCGAAAATGCACGAAATAGCTGTACCGGTATTCCGAATATTTGTAGAAACAGGTCTGAATTGACAATATTGGAGGGAAAGAGAAAGCTTGATTTCACAAAAATCTGGCCGATTAAGCCATAAATGATGAGCGCCATTGCCGCTCGCAGCAGGTCATTGCCGCTTTTTGTTAAGCCATGCCGGTGAAAGGATTGCTGCTCGATGTAAATGGCCCATGCGGCTAACAATGCCCCAGGGATGGCTAAAATATAGCGGGCGAGTACGTCGATGGCCGTTAACAATGCTTGCTGATCTAATTGGTAAACGCGCTGTGTCATGTAAACACTTACACC
>QQUD01000498.1 GCA_008501785.1 Chloroflexota bacterium | reverse complement strand
GCCATGGCAGCATTTACTATTCATTATTAATTATTTAAACGTATGATATTGGATATTGTAACCTTACCAAACCAGGTGCTGCGACATAAAACGCTCCCGGTGACTAAATTTGACGACGATTTACAAAAATTGATTGATGACATGATCGAGACGATGCGCGAAGCGAATGGTGTTGGCCTTGCCGCGCCTCAGGTGGATTATTCCTATCGTTTTGCGATTATTGAAACATTGCCAGAAGTAGATGAAGATGGCAATGAAGTTGAAGGCTCTCGCGAGCTTTTTGTGGTGGTGAATCCAGAAATTATCTGGAAATCACGTGACATGGTGGATGGCATTGAAGGGTGTCTTTCAATCCCTGGCTATGTTGGTGAAGTCACCCGCCATGAGTCGATTCGCGTACGTGCGCAAGACCGCTACGGCAAAAAGATGCGCCACCGCCTCCATGGTTGGACAGCCCGCATTTTCCAACACGAAATTGATCACCTCGATGGTGTACTTTTTATTGACAAGCTCACCGCTCCTGAAAATTTCTGGACTGACGAAGAGTTTCAAGCCATGCAGGAAGATGACGAAGATATAGAGCAGGATGTGCCGGTGGGGGATTAGTGGTCTCGAAGTCCGAAGTCCGAAGTCTGTGGTTCGAAATATGACTTACGATTTACGTAAAACGGTCTATGATTTACGAGATTTATTGTGCAAAGCTAACGTATGTCAGAACAAAATCACCTGATATACTTGAGACAATATTTGCAGAGTGGAGAAACTCATGGCGTTGACGTTACAAGATGTTGCCAAGATTGCGAATCTGGCGCGGCTGGATTTGACGGATGAACAGATGGCGCAGTATCAGGAACAGCTTTCGGCTATTTTGGAATATGCCGAGGTGTTGAATGAGCTTGATTTGACTGGTATTGAACCAACCTCTCATGCGGTAGCACAGCAAAATGTGATGCGTGAAGATGTGGAACGGCCGTCTTTGCCTATCGAATCCGTCCTTTATAATGCGGCGAAAACTGCACTTAATCAGTTCCAGATTCAAGCAGTGCTTGATGAGGCATAAAAAACGGCCGTATTTCATTAAATGACTAGGGCCAAGTGCCCTTTTTTTATTCCAGACGGTGAAGAGGAACACAGAGATGCACGGAGAACCACAGAGTTTCACAGAGAGGAAGAGAGTTTTCTCAATCTTTTTCTCTGTGCTCCTCTGTGTCTCCTCAGTGTAACTCTGTGTTCCACTTATTTGAAAAGAGAAGCTGATGGATTTAACAAAACTAACCCTCACCGAATTACGAGATACCCTGAGAAGTGGCGAAACCACAAGTGTCGCGGCTACCGAAGCAATGCTGGATCGCATTGTTGAAGTAGACAATGACATTAAAAGCTATTTGACTATCACAGATGAATTGGCTTTGGAACAAGCTCAGGCAGCGGATAAGCGGCGAGAGCAGGGCGAATCTTCGCCATTGCTTGGTGTGCCGATTGCTGTGAAAGACATTATCAGCACCATCGGCGTGCAGACAACCGCAGGCAGCAAGATATTGGAAGGGTTTGTGCCGCCGTATGATGCGTTTGTGGTGCAGCAGTTGAAAGAAGCTGGCGCGGTTATCTTAGGCAAGACCAATACCGATGAATTTGCGATGGGGTCGTCTACGGAGAATTCGGCGTATGTTGTGACGCGTAATCCGTGGGATCAGACGCGGGTTCCGGGGGGCAGCAGTGGTGGGAGCGCAGCGGCCGTTTCTGCACAAATGGCGTATGCGGCACTGGGTACAGATACGGGCGGCAGCGTACGCCAGCCAGCTTCGTTTTGCGGCGTGGTTGGGTTACGACCGACGTATGGACGTGTTTCGCGCTGGGGTGTGATTGCGTTTGCTTCGTCGCTGGACCAGGTGGGTCCGTTTGGGCGCACGGTGGCGGATACGACAGCGCTGTTTCAGGTGGTTGCAGGTCATGATCCGCGAGATAGCACGTCGTTAAATGTTCCCGTTCCTGATTACGAAGCTGCGCTTACTGGTGACATCAAAGGGCTGCGGGTGGGTGTGCCGAAGGAATATTTTATTGAAGGGATCGATAGTGAAGTGGAAACGGCCGTTCGCATCGCCATCGCTCAACTCGAATCCTTGGGAGCCGAAATCGTAGAAATCAGCCTGCCACACACCCAATATGCGCTGCCCGTCTACTACCTGATTGCCCCCGCCGAAGCCAGCGCCAATTTGGCCCGCTACGATGGCACACGCTTTGGCCCCCGCGCCGAAGGCAAAGACATGATCGACTCCGTAAAAAAGACACGCGCCCTTTTCGGGCCTGAAGTGATTCGGCGCATTATGTTGGGGACGTATGCGCTCAGTGCAGGGTATTATGATGAGTATTACGGACGTGCGCTCAAAGTACGCACCCTCATCAAAAACGACTTTATCACCGCATTCGAAAAGGTAGACGTGATTGCCACCCCCACCAGCCCCACCACCGCCTTCAAAATCGGCGCAAAAACCGACGATCCCCTCAGCATGTACCTGGCTGACATCTTCACGCTGTCACTCAACTTGAGCGCAAGCTGTGGTGTATCACTTCCTTGCGGGTTTGATAATAAGGGACTCCCAATTGGTCTCCAACTCATTGGCAATACGCTTCAGGAAGAAACAATTTTAAACACTGCTTTTGCTTACGAGCAATCAACATCTTGGCATCAACAAATTGCTTTGAATGCCCAAACATCTGGCTGAACGCTGATACCTGATAGCTGACAGCTAAAATCTGGAGGTTACAAAGTGAAAGTCATTATTCCGTTAGCTGGATTTGGTAAACGAATGCGTCCGCACACGTGGAGTCGGGCAAAGCCGCTGCTGCATGTGGCGGGGAATACGATTATTGGGCATCTGCTGGATTTGATGGCGGATGTGACGAAAGCGGAAGTCATTTTTGTGGTAGGGTACAAAGGTGACGAGATTGAAGCGTGGATTCGGGAACATTACCCGCAGTTAGATGCCCATTTTGTGATTCAGGAAGAAATGTTGGGGCAGGCGCACGCTATTTGGATGTGCAAAGCGTTTCTGAACGACGATGATGATGTGATGGTTGCGTTTGGGGATGGTGTAGTGGATGCGGAGTATGAAAACATTCCAGAGCCAGAGTGGGATGGGGTCATTCTCGTGCAGAAGATGGAAGACCCGCGCACCTTTGGCGTGGTGGTGACAGATGAGGATGGTTACGTTACCGATTTTATTGAAAAGCCGGAGACGATGGAACACAAAGATGTGATTGCGGGCATTTACTGGTTTAAAAATGGTAAACAATTACGCGACGCCATCGAGACCGTCCTGACAGAAGGTCGCCAGTCACAAGGCGAATATTATATTGTAGATGCTTACAAGGTGATGCAAGAACGTGGCGCAAAAATTCGGCCTATGGAAACGATTTTTTGGCTGGACGCAGGCAAACCAGATTTTATGCTGCACACGAATGCGCGTTTGTTGGGGTTGGGCTACGGCACAGAGGATGCGATTGATTTGAGTTATGCGGGTGAATTTACGGTGCTGCCACCTGTTTATTTGCACGAATCTGCACATGTCGAAAATTCGGTGATTGGTCCTTACGTCAGTATTGGTGCAGATGCCGTTGTCAAAAACAGTATTGTGCGTAACAGCATCATCGACAACGGTGCATATATTGAAAAAGCAATCCTAGAAGATTCCCTCATCGGCGAAAACACCGAAATTAAGGGAACGCATAAAAAATTATTTATCGGAGATGATTCGAAGGTTGAGCTTGGTTAAATGTGAGCAATCAGCAATAAGCCACCAGCCAGAAAAAAGAAAAAGCTGATAGCTGACAGCTAAAGCCTGACGGCTAATAAATAAAGGAAGATAAGATGTACAAGTATATTTCCCGAAGTGTAAAATCCACGCCCTCTTCGGGGATTCGAAAGTTGTTTGATATTGCCGTCACGATGAAAGATGTGATTTCGTTGGGCATTGGTGAGCCTGATTTTGTGACGCCAGAGCCGATTATGGATGCGGGCCGAATATCGTCGGTGACGAATTTGTGATGACGCTGCAGGAAGAGGAAGAAGTGGCGATGGTGCCTGGTGAAGTGTTCGTGGAAAGCGGACGTGGGTTTATGCGAGCCAGTAATGCAACAGCATATGAGAAAATCGAAGAAGCTTTGAATTGCCTCGAAAGTTTTTAGCGTAAGCATGGTTAAATAAGGAGATAACTTTATGAAAGTTTTGATGCCCAATCATTTCCCTTTGCAAGGCTCCGGAAGTGGTATTTATGCGATGAATGTCGCGCTTGAATTAACCAAGATGGGTCATGAGGTGTTGGTCATTACGCCAGATCATCAACCGGTTCCCGAAGGAGAATATCCTTATCCGGTGCAAACCATGATTTTCAACAATGGCAAAAACAGCGCGCAGGCAGAAGTGGATTTCAATTTCCCCTGTTTTACGACCCATCCGAAAAGTGTGACGACATTTTATGAATTAACGGATGCACAAATGGCTGCCACAATTGAGTTATGGCGCAAACATATGCA
Organism: Chloroflexota bacterium; assembly: GCA_008501785.1. Next base: position 448 of record QQUD01000498.1, on the reverse strand, counting down.
TCAAGCTGTGAAAGCGTTCCAACCGGATATTATTCATGCCCATCATGTATGGATAACGCCGTATGTGGCTGCGGAAACGGCCGTTCCCTACGTCGTGAGTGTGCATGGTACAGACCTGATGGGATATCGGGATGGTCCCCGCTACCGTAATTTGGCGCAGGAAGGAGCAGATAAGGCATTTGGACTGATTACGATCTCCCGGCAGGTAACAGCATCGGCAAAAGAAACCTACAATCAACCAGATAACAAGCTGCATCTCATTTGGAATGGATTTGGTTATGATATTTTTAAGGTGCTGCCTGATGTGACAAAAACGGCCGTTCTCGCTAATTTCAACATCGAAAACAACAACCAGCCACTTGTCAGCTTTGTTGGCAAATTCACAGATTTCAAAGGCATTGATGTCTTGTTGCGAGCCGCCGCCATTTATGAGCAAGTGATTCCAGGC
>QQUD01000243.1 GCA_008501785.1 Chloroflexota bacterium | reverse complement strand
CTGGCTCGCGCCGGATTGGCTATGCTGCTTGCTAATCATCCAGACTGTCATGTGACGGGGCAACTAAGTGGGGTTGATTTTTTAATGGATGTGCAAGAAGATAACGAATATGCGAAGCATGTAGATATAATTATTTGGGACCTGGGTTGGGATTTTGAGGGAGCGCCACCAAAATGGCATGAGGTTGATAAACCAATTGTTGCTTTGATACCAGATGAGGGGGAAACGGCCGTTTCCATGCTCCCCGGAATTGCCGCCATTCTCAGACGCAACAGCAGCCATGATCATATCATTACCGCAGCACAAGCAGCCTCATTAGGACTTATCACAATTGATCCCACAATTGCCCATTTTCCCAGCAATATTTCACCAGAAAGCGACTTCACCCCCGTGGAAGAACTGATGCCACGTGAATTACAAGTGATCCAATTAGTCGCCGAAGGCATGACCAACAAAGCCATTGCCCAGCAGCTCAACATTAGCTCCCACACCGTCAAGTTTCACGTAAACGCCATTATGAACAAGCTGGCTGCCCAAAGCCGCACAGAAGCCGTTGTCCGTGCCACAAGAATCGGATTAATTTCTTTGTAACAGATTGCTCAATTATTATTCTGACGACAAGATGTGTAATTTGGCATGAGGTACAGTTTCATATGCACCAAAATGGAATTTAATTGTAAACCCTTGCGCCAAAGCTGGATACTCATCTGCACGCGATTTTGCTTCTGAAACTGCAAAATCCATCAACCCTAAGAATCGTTCCCGATCATTTTTTTCCAATTCTTCAATACTGGGTACGGGTTCATAAGGAATTGCCAACCAATGAACAGCTGCTTCTGGGTGCAAGCATTCAATGATTGCAAATCTTTTAATCACATCTCTGGCAATAACCGTTCCCGGCGCATCACCATTCAACACACTGACAAACGTACCATCCTCTAACGGGGAAAAATCAGTCATATAAGCCTCCTCTGCGAATGAACCTTCCGAAAAAATTGTAACACATGAATTCATGGCTTGTGAAGATGAAATCAAAATGGTTTCTATTCAATTCCACGCTAATGGCAATTGTTCTAACCCGCGAAAAAGTACACCAGAGCGCCATTTCAATTCACTTTCAGACACCGCCAAATGTGTCGTTGGAAAACGGCGAAAAAGCGTTTCCAGGGCAATCACACCTTCTAATCGGGCCAATGGCGCTCCCAAACAATAATGAATGCCCATACCAAAGGAAAGATGTCGTTTGTCGCCATTTGCTACATCTAATTCATCTGGCTTGTCAAACTGGAGCGCGTCTCGATTAGCAGAACTGATCACAACCCGCATAATGTCACCCTGGCGCATGTTTTGACCACGAAACACAACATCTTTTCGCACCCAGCGCGTGGTAGATGTTTCCACAGGACCATCGTAGCGTAGGAGTTCTTCAACGGCCGTTTCCCACTCCACCTCACCCCTTTTCAGCAAATCCAACTGCTCAGGATGCAGCAGCAGCGCCAAAACGCCATTTCCAATCAAATTTACAGTGGTTTCATGTCCCGTCACCAGTAACAGAGCCACCATGCTCGACAATTCAGACTCCGACAACCTGTCGCCTGCTTCTTCTGCCTCAACCAATGCCGTAATCAAATCATCTTGTGGATGCTGCTGTCTCTCAACAAAAAGCTGACGTAAATAGTGTACAAACGCCCGCATCTTGCGCTTTCGTTCTTTGTAATTCAGCCCCCGGCTGCCTGGAGAGATAATCGCTTGTGACCATTCACTCACCATTTCTTGATCGTCAGCCGGAATGCCCAGCAAATCGCAAATCACAATCACCGGCAGCGGCAATGCAAAATCAGCGATCAAATCCATCCGACCCTGCTCAGCGACCTTATCCAGCAGCTCATCAGCAATTTTTTGCACACGGCCCTTCATTCCCTCAACGCGGCGCGGCGTAAACGCTTGATTGACCAACGCCCGCAGCCGTGTGTGATCCGGCGGGTCCGAAAACAGCATATTTTGATTGATCGATTGGTGGATCGACATTTTTTTACGGGGCGGTGGCACATCATCTGGCTGTGCATGGCGAACATCTTTGCAAAAATGTTCATTATCTTTCAACACAGCCACCACATCGTCGTATCGTGTTACATACCAAATTGTTTTGCCATGCGGCGATTGGTGGGCATAAATTGGCGCGTCTGCACGCAAGGCAGCGAAAGTGGGAAATGGATTTGCTTTAAAGTCTGTCGAAAAAAGGTCGTAGGAAGGCTTACTCATACCCCAAAGAATAACGGAACAATCTCAAGCAGACCAACAATTTCTGTAGGGGCGAGGCAATCGGGCACGTTCTTACTGAAGCATGTGACCTTGTCTCCCGATTGCCTCGCCCTCTTTTCCGGTTGTCAGGAAACAGAATCGTCTAAACGCGAACGATATTCGGAAGAATAACCGGGCGGGATTGCGTTTTATGGTAGAAGAAGTTTTGCAGAGTTTCACGCACGGTGTCTTCGTGATTACGGCCGTTTTTCTTCAACTCTCGTTTCAATCGCTTCGTTGCCGCATCCATCATAGTCTTCGAGGCATCCATTTGCAGAAATCCCCGGCTAAAAATGCGCGGTTCGCCCGCCAATTTGCGTTTCCTGTTAATTGGCACATAAACCACCACAAAACCATCTTGTGATAAGCGCTCGCGGTCACGCACTACTAAATCGCTAATTTCGCCCACCAGATAACCATCGACATACACGTTTTCTGCCGGAATCGTTCCTTCCAGATATGCTTTGTCCCCATCAGTCACCCAGGTTGCGCCATTGTGCAGAATAAACACATCCTCAGCCGTCACGCCATTTTCCTGCGCCATGCGCGCATGTAAATGTTGATGACGCATTTCACCATGCACTGGAATCAAGAATCTTGGCTGCACAGCGTCCAACATAATCCGCATATCTTCACGATTACCGTGCCCAGAGACATGTACCGTTGCCAATGGTCCGTAAATCACATTGGCCCCACGGGCAAACAGGTTGTTCAACATGCGACCCACATCTTCCTCGTTACCAGGAATTGTGCCGCCGGAGACGATAATTGTGTCCCCTTCATGTACCTGAATTTGCCGATGTTCGCCTTTTGCCATGCGGTTCAAAGCCGAACGTGGCTCGCCCTGCGAACCAGTAGACAAAATCACCAATTCTTCATCCGGCACATGTGCGGTGATATCCACGAGCAGCCCTTCTGGAATTTGCATATAGCCTAAATCGCGGGCCAACTCCACATTTTGTTGCAAGCTGCGTCCGGTGAGCGCCACTTTACGGCCGTATTTCTCAGCCAGCCGCATAATTTCCTGCAATCGCGCCAACACCGATGAAAACGTGGCGATAATAATGCGGCTGTCAGTTGCATCCGCAAATAGCTGATCCAATGTATCAGCTACCAGTTGTTCTGTTGGGGTGCGTCCGGGACGATCAGCGTTCGTGCTGTCACCCAACATTGCCAGTACACCATTTGGTGTCAATTCTTTCAATCGTGCTAAGTCGGTCGTGCGTCCACCGGTTGGCGTTTCATCTAGTTTGTAATCGCCAGTATGCACAATAGCACCTACTGGCGTGTCAATCACCAGGCCAACAGCACCAGGAATCGAATGGGCCACAGCAAACGGGCTAATCCGAAATGGGCCTAGATGTATCGTTTGTGTATCATCAATTTTGGTCAGTGTCGCATTTTCTAATACGTGCGCTTCTTCTAATTGGCGCTCTACCATGCCAATTGTCAGAGGTGTCCCGTAAATTGGGGCTTTGACCCGCTCTAGCAGATAGGGCAAGCCGCCAATGTGGTCTTGGTGCCCATGCGTGAGCACAATACCACGTAAAATATCCTGATTTTCTACCACGTAGTCAAATTGGGGCAGCACCAGGTCGATGCCGTGTAGGTCACTTTCGGGGAACATTACCCCACAGTCGATGATGATTTGATTACGGCCGTATTCCAACAATGTCATGTTCTTACCAATTTCTCCCAGGCCGCCCAGGGGAATAATTTTCAAATTTTTACTCATACGTTAAATTATTAATATCCTTATACCGCTTAGTTAGTAATATAGTTTTGTGTAATAAGCGCATAATAGTTGCGCATAATTATTAAATTTTGCTGCCCACATTTATTAGTTACAGGCAAACAGCAAGGTCATTGATGACCGAAGGCCCTTTAAGACCAAATTAGCTATTAAAAGCTCAAACCTTTGCTTATTTTTAGTCAAACGGGAGACTCAAAAGATGTTGCAGAAGGCACTTTACAAAATTTCACTGGGGAAGGATAACATAAAATGATAAGAATGACATTAGCATAATTGAACTAGTTTGAACGCTACATATACCCCAATTCATCCAAAATTCGTGATGCTTTGCCAAACGTATCTGCGGACAGCACTTCTTTTATGCCTATCGCCAGCCCCCCAACCGCACGACTCCCTTTGATTGCAATTGCCAATTCCCGTGAAATCATCGCCCATGAAGGGATGTCTTCCAAATATAAAATATTGACAGCCGAATCAAACTTCACAGAAACTGCTTCTGGCTCAGTTTTCAATGTCCTGCCGTCAATTGTTAACCAATATTGAATGTTTAATTCTGGCAGTTTGAGGACGCGCACATTTGCTAAGAAGGCAGCGTTGAATGATTTCTCACCCGGTTTCATTTCAGCTTGTAAGAGGCGATCAATGAGAGGGCGTCGATTGGCAATCTGTTTTTGAATCGACATCGCCTCAACTGCATTAAGTCCATCTACAATATGCAGTTTCACAGCTTGAGATAGAGGCTTGATGTTGAAAACGGCCGTTATCTCTCCCACCCCATCGCCACTCATCAGCAAATGATCATCCAGGTCAGAGAATTGGTTTACCAACGCTGCATCATCAACCGAAAACAGGCTTGACGGTTCGACTAAACGCCCTTTGCGATTGGGAAACGCCTTTTTTCCTTGCAAAGGAGATAAATCTGTTCGGGCAACAGTTCCCTCAACCA
>QQUD01000193.1 GCA_008501785.1 Chloroflexota bacterium | reverse complement strand
AAACATCCAGAGGCGATAGTGCTTCATGCAGGAGCGTATGAAGACATTACAGGCGAAGAAGCATATGCGGCCAGATTAGCACCGCTTTTTGAAAAGTACAAGAATCAATACATTCTATTGGGCAATTTGGATGGGGCCGACTTAACTGCATTTTACAAAAACTTGGATGTTCTCACCGTCACCAGTTTAAACAGCACCGAAAGTTTTGGGCTGGTGCAAATTGAAGCGATGCGGAATGGCGTACCGGTTGCGGCTTGTGCGCTGCCTGGGGTGCGTCAACCGGTAACAATGACAGGCATGGGTGAAGTAACGGCCGTTGGCGACCACTACGCATTAGCTCAGGCACTCAATTCAATATTGGATGATCAAGCCAGCTATATCAAATCACCGCAACTCATTTCCGACAGCTTTAGCCCGCAGCAAACCGCAACCGAATATTTGGGGCTGTTCCGCGATTTGCAGCAAGGGAAGCGAGACAGCAGCGCTGCGGAGCCGCCTGCGTATGAGCGACTCAGAGCAATGAGGGATGGAGAATAGCACCCTGGCGAATTTCAAATTTGGATAATGATGCATGATTGAACATGAAATTGAACAAAAACAACAAACCGTACAAAACAAAGATGATCAGCTTTGGCGACAGTTGAAGTCGATTCCCGCATTTCGGGCGGTGTTACGGGCGGTTGAAGCACGATTTTATCAGCAACTAGAGCTAGCTGAACCAGTTTTAGATTTGGGATGTGGCGATGGTCATTTTGCGGAAATGACGTTTGACAAGCCACTCAATGTGGGCCTTGATCCATGGTGGGGACCACTGCAAAAATCCAAAAAATCGGGCATGTATGATGATTTGGTGTACGGTATGGGGAATGATATGCCGTTCCCCGATGAGACGTTTGCGTCGGCCTTTAGCAATTCGGTTTTGGAACATATTCCCGACATCCAGCCGGTGTTGAATGAAACGAGCCGGGTATTGCAAGAAAACGGCCGTTTTGTGATCACCATGCCTTCCAACTACTTTACAGAGTACATGGGTGGCGCTGAATTTTTTGAGAAGCTGGGTGCAAATGGACTCGCAAACAGATACCGCAACTTCTTTAATACTATCTCGCGCCATGCCCATACCGACACTCCTGAAGTGTGGGCAGACCGGTTGGCAAAAGCCGGGTTTGAGATTGAACGCTGGCAATATTATTTCTCCAAAGATGCTCTGCGAGCTTTAGAATTTGGACATGCACAGGGCGTCCCTTCGGCTCTCATGCATGCTATCACCGGGCACTGGATTGTAGCCCCGTGGAAGAGCAGTTTGCAGCGTACCGAGCGTTGGTTACGGCCGTTTTACGAGGAAGCATTTAACCCAGAAGAGGGCGCATACCTGCTAATTATTGCTCGAAAACGAGCCAATGGTCCGATTGATGCACCTTTACCTGAACCACAGCCGTTTTCGGTGGAAGCGATGATGTCCCGCGAGGCTGAAATGTTAGGGGTTGCAGCTACTGATGAGCAAGTATCAGAGGTGATTGATTCGGTTATTTCGGTTGAGCGGGAAGTGGTAGGGGAAACGGCCGTTTCAACCGCTGATGAAGCCGCGCCCATCCACAAACCTGAAACAAAACCCACAAAATCTGGCATCAACATTCTCAACTATGTGCTGCTGCTTACAAGTTTGCTGGCCGCCATTGTGGGGCAAACCATGTTCGGCAGCAACGCGCTTGAACCATCACGCGGGTTTGGCTGGATTGTGTTTAGTGCATTGCCACTATTGATTTTAGGCTGGCGCACAGGCCTTTTTCAGCTGCCCAGATTGCCAAACATACAGCTGCCAGCAATTGGCAGGCTGCCTCGCCGCCGCTGGTTAGTGCTGTCAAGCTTGTTGTTGGCATTGTTTGCACAGCGGGCAGTTGGTAATCCTGGGTTAGAACGGCCGTTTTGGGGCTTTCTACTCTGGTTTATGGCAATCGGTCTCGGCGTTTACGCGCTTGCTTCGCCACAAGACCCCACAGAAATCAGCACATCCACATCAAATGTCGATTTTAACAACTGGCTGTTACCGCTCATCTTTTTTCTAGTAGCATTTGGGATTCGTGTTGTCAATCTCAGCGAACATCCATTTATTTTGAACGGCATTGAAGCCAGTTTAGGTCTGGACGTCGTGCGAATCAGTAATGGTACATTACAAAATCCTTTTGGCACCGGATGGCTGGGTAATCCTACCCTTTCAAGTTTTTTGATGGCAATTCCCGTCAAAATTTTAGGACCTTCGGTATTCTCAATTCGCTTTTGGTCACCGCTGATAGGAGCCATCACCGTAGCAATTGCTTATGTGATTGGCAAACGGTTGTATGGGCGAGAGGTGGGTATTGTCACAGCCGTTTTGCTCACTGGCTCACATTTCCACCTGCACTACAGCCGTCTGGGCATGAGCAATATTTGGGACCCGATGTTGGTGCTGCTTGCACTAGGCATAACGGCCGTTGCCTGGGAATTAACCTTAGAAAACGAAACATTTATTAAAAGACGACAATGGTTGTGGGCAGGGGCTTTTATTGGGTTAAACGCCTACTTTTTTACCAGTTCACATTTATTGCCAATCATATTGGCTGTTTTGCTCGTGTGGGCGATATTATTTGATCGCACTGGACTGCGACGAAACAGCAGTCATTTATTTGCAGCAGCAGCGCTCGCACTCATCGTCGCGCTGCCGCAATTGCTTTACTACAATAACAATCCCGAAGTGTACATGCAGCGGGCGAATGATTTAGGTATTTTCCCAAATCAGACAGATTGGCTCAATACAGAAGCCGCACGTACCGGTGAAAACACGAACACAATTTTAGCAAATCAAATCTGGCACGGGCTGTTGGCATTTAATGGGGAGCTTGATTTAAGTCCGGCGTATCGTCCATTGGCGCCACTGTTGAGCTTTGGACCGGCGTTGTTTATGGTGTTGGGGCTGGTAACGGCCGTTTTTCGCCTGCGTGATCTCAAATATGTCATGCTCGTCGTCTGGTTTGTGGTGACGACGCTGTTTGCCGGGGCGTTTTTGCTTGATGTGCCAAACAGCCACCGGTTGGTGATTGCGACTCCGGCACTGAGCTTGTTAGCGGGAATTGCGCTGGTTACTTACGGCCGTTTTGCCCTTTCAGCTCTGCCCAAAGAAACATCCACCCGGTTCCGTTCTGGACTGCTGCCGGTATTGGTGGTGCTGTCGCTGCTGTTTGTGATGGGGGATTTGGTGTTTTATTACGGCCGTTTTCGCGTCGAACACAACTTTGGCGACCGCAATACCGAAATCGCCGATGGCGTCGCCGATTATTTAAACGACTTCACAGCAAACGAATGGACCACCTATTTTTACGGCCCACCGAGCATGTACACAGATTTTCCAACAATTCCATTTCTCGCCCCAGAATTTCAACGCGGCTACAATCTTTTTGACGTAGAGCCTGACGGCGAACTACCCGATTCATTAACCACCAACCAACTCTATATTTTCTTGCCGGAACGAGCAGCAGAAATGACCCAAATTCAAGCTCAATTCCCCGGCGGCGAAACACAATCCTTTGCAGGTTACTACGCAGACCCGCTTTTTTACGTATACGAGGTAGAAAATTAGATCATAGGATTTTTGATTTTACCACAGAGGATGCTGAGAATGCGGAGAGAAGGATAAGGCAAAACGATGGCTGAAAATAAAGAACATACCAACATTGATTCCAACAATGCCCAAGACTCACTAGCCGCAGTTAATGAGTCTCCGCCTTGGGGGCGCAGCGTAAAAGTAATTGTGGGGGTATCAGCATTGCTGCTTCTGCTCTGGCTCGGCTTTCGCTTTCAATCCCTCATTGGTCAGATTGTGGCAGCCATCATTATCGCCTACATTCTCAACCCGTTAATCAATCTGATTGACCGCAATACAGCTTTTAAACGAAGCTCAGGTATTCTTATTGTTTACTTGGTATTGGGCTTAAGTATTATCGGGGCCATAATTGCGCTTGGTTTTGCTGCCGTTGAGCAAATATCCTCACTCATTCAAGAAATTCCAACTTTTATTACGGAAACGGCCGTTCTCATTCAATCTACCATAGCCGGATTGGAACCGATCTCTATTGGCCCCTTCACCATTGACCTGACTACATTTGATTGGACAATTATCTCCGATCAGCTTGTGGGGCTGGTTGAACCAATTCTGGGTCGTAGCGGAGAAATTGTAACCAGTATCGCCACCACAACCGTTAGCTTTTTAACCATATTGCTTTTTGTTTTTGTGCTGTCGGTCTATTTTGCAATTGAAATACCAGAACTCGGCAGTTATATCAGCCGAGTTGCCTATCAACCCGGCTATCAAAAAGATGCCGAACGACTCACGCGGGAATCGGGTCGCATTTGGAGCGCTTATTTGCGTGGTCAGGTGATTTTGGGATTGGTTATTTTTCTAGTCGTTTGGATTGGTTTAGCCATTCTAGGGGTACAAAATTCGCTAGCGTTAGGCATATTGTCGGGACTTTTAGAATTCATTCCGGTAATTGGACCCGTTGTGGGCGCCGGTACAGCCATGGTTGTGGCATTTTTCCAGCCAGACAATTACATGGGTTTGTCATCTCTGACACATACTGGCATTGTGCTAGCCTTCATGATTGTGGTGCAACAAGTGGAGAACAACCTGCTTGTGCCACGCATTGTGGGAGATGCATTGGATTTACATCCTTTGGTTGTGATGGTTGGTGTGTTTATGGGTAGTTCATTAGCCGGGATTTTAGGGGCAGTTTTAGCCGCTCCAGTCATTGCTACTATTAAACTACTGGGCATTTATGGATGGCGCAAAATGTTTGATTTACCTCCTTTTGCCGCACCAGAGTTGGAACAGCCCCCGCCTTCGCCAACTTTGCGAGAGCGTGTTTCCCAAATCGCCAGCAAAATAACACCCAAACCAAAAAATTAGGACACTGAATAATCTTTGTGTCCTAATTCACAGATTTCTAACTAATTACCTAACTCGTTTC
>QQUD01000360.1 GCA_008501785.1 Chloroflexota bacterium | reverse complement strand
TTTATTTGGAATGAAACAATGGTAATTAGCACCCTCGCTTCATACACCTGCAATATTGTTCAAACATAATAGTCCAAATATTTATCAAAATAATAAGAATGAACCTAGTAATGCAAAGTATAGCAAAGCAATAATGCTCGTCAAGTTATTATCGCCTGAATATTTGACATTGCCATTTGGGCATTTCTTACATGAGTGATGGATAAGAGGAAAAACGCATGGCTGCACCAATGGCGTAAACGATTAGCATCTGCCCAGGGCCATAGGTGAGCCAAATAACATCCCCAATCGAACGAAACTTTAATCCGTTGAATAGTTCGGCTGCCAAAATCAAATCACTGAACAAAAACAAGGCGGCTCCACAAGCAAATGGTACAAAGAGGGTTGATTGAAAGGCTAAACCTGTTGCAAATCCAGTCGTGCCTGCTAAAAGTAACGCATATGGCAAGGCAATCCAGTGAAGTATTGTTGCACTCTGCCCACGATAGACGACAAAATACCAGCCAACCACCCCAATCATCAGCCACACGATCAAGGTTCCCCAACGCAGACTACCAGCATTTAGCCCTTGCTGGTTGCCAAATTGCAAGATGCCAATGATGTAAAGGATATGGCCGATGCCAAAGGATAAAATGCCTGCGGGGACGCTGCGACCGCCAGGCAGCAAGTCGGCTAAAATAAGGTCACCGAGCAAACCGAATGTCATGCCAAGCGCGATGTAGAGGGGAAACGGCCGTATTCCACTCCCCCTACTTACCCAAAACCAACTCCATCCGGCCACCACCAATGTAGTAGAAGACGCCATTCGCATCCACGTTGGCATCCGGTGCGTTTCACTACTATTTCCAAAGACAAATCCACCAAACAAAAACACACCCCACAACACCAGCAATCCAATCATGAAATAGCGCGGCAGTGGCGCATGCAAAATCATCATTCTCAACACTTCCAGGGGAAATATAATTTCCCAGAAGCTTCAAACCAGCGGCTCAAACAAATGAGACTTCTCAGCTTCCGGGAAATGAATTCATAGTGGCTTTTCAACTAACCGGCATCAATGAACAGGAACCCAAATCCGGCTTCCAACCATGAGTGGTCCCGGATTTGCTCTCATCAAGATAGCCTCTGTCGTATTATGCGCCGCCGCAATGCTGGCCCAGGTATCACCAGTCACTACTGTATACAAATCGATACAATCTGGACCATCAACCGTATCTGTTGAACCAGCCAGCGGAATCACGAGCAGTTGGTTCGGTTTGATGTAATCGGGATTATACAAACCATTGGCACGCATAATATGTTTTGGATCCGTTCCATAGCAGCGTGCTACCTCATAAATCCAATCACCTTGTTCAACTTTATGGATATATGTTCCAGGGGTTCCCATAGGGTGCTGGTATGTGTTTTCATGTTTTCGAACACATGGTGGCCCATAGGGGGTACTCACTGAACCAACCTCTGGAATTGTCAGCTGCTGACCTGGATAAATGTAATTGGCATTATGTGTATGCCCGTATCCATAGTACCAATAGCCATAATGCCAATAACCATAATGGCTATGATGAAGGAAATTAGCGTTGATAATGGCTTGTGGCGATGTGCCGTAGCAGCGGGCTATTTCAAAAATCCATTCACCCTCTTCAACAATATGCGTTTCTGTTGGGAAGGTCAGAACAGGTATCGCTGCAGTCACTTCGGTACCGACCGCTGCACCCTCGGTTTTTTCAGCTACCTGGGGAACAGTAACGGCCGTTTCCACCACACCCTTACCTGCACTATCTACTTTAGGACTTCCAATTTTCAAAAATGTTTTAGATTGCGTGGGAGCAGCCTCAACAGCTTCCACAACTTCTTGCGGCACTTCGGCAACAATGGCGACTTCATTTGTACTCACCTCTGCCGAAACAACATTCCCATTCTGTTGACAAGCAACTGTAACCAGACCCAGAACGAGCAACAATAACAACAACAACTTTTGTTTCATGGGTACCACTCCTAAAAACCCTCTAGTGCAATTGGGCGTAAATACGTGTGCAATGAAAAGGGTGCTGTGCCCAATTGCTTAAGTGTTTCGCGTGCAACTCTTATTGCACACAAACTTAAGCCGCGAAACACTAGCATTACGAATGATTGATTACGCTTTCATAAAATAACCAAAATATCAGCAGATGGTTTGGAATAACCTTTTCAACGCGAATCATTCAACTATTGCACAAACGGAAATTTAGCTGCTGAGTTAATTGCGAATCATGATTTCATTCAAAATGCGACCAATAAAACCATATACATAATATTATAGGAAAACTCCAAAAAATGACAGCGTTTGGCTCCTAACAAAAAAAAGACAACAAACCAACAAGACAAACAGAAAAATTCCGACAATTTTCCTTCCTTAAAAAGTTAGGATCGCGCCTTCACATAATGGGGTCTTTGGTGTATACTGTGGTCACTTGTGGTAGAAAGTGGGTCAAAGTGGGGCGTTTTTGCACACTTTCCCTGATTTTTTGAGGCAAAATGGGGCAATTAGAACAATTGTTCTATATACAGCGAACCGTTCTGACGATTCGCTAAACAGCAAAATTTATGTTCCTCGGCGAATATACGCATACCATCGACGATAAAGGCAGAGTCACCATCCCCGCGAAATATCGCGCGGCGTTGGCTGCTGGGTTGGTGGTCACGCGTGGTTTCGACCAAAACTTAATGCTGTTCCCCCTCGATGGCTGGCAAGAGTTAGCTGAACGCATCTCGCAACGGCCGTTATCCGATGAAGACGTGCGTGCATTTCGGCGACGGGTTTTTTCAGGCGCAATCGACCTGACCCCAGACCGGCAAGGCCGCATTCTTCTGCCCCCATACCTGCGCGACTTTGCCGCGATCAATGGCGAAGTTGTAATCGCGGGTATGTTCAACTACCTTGAAATCTGGAGTACCGACGCTTGGGAAACTGTGCGGGAATCCATCGAAAATAGCGCTGATGCCGCCCGTTGGGAGGATTTAGGAATTTAGTGTCGTGACCGCCACACGCCGCTACTATACCTGAACAAATGACAAACAATACACACATTCCCGTTCTCTACCACGAGGTGATGGCAATGTTACAGCCCCGACCTAACGGCCGTTATTTGGACGGCACGCTCGGGGCAGGCGGACACACCACTGGAATTTTGGAAGCATCCGCGCCTACAGGGCGCGTTTTGGCGTTTGATCGGGACCCTGCAGCAATCGCCTTTGCTCAAGAACGACTGACATCCTTTAGTGACCGCATCACGTTTATCAACAGCAGCTATGCCAACATGGACACGCTGGCTCCCAAGCATGGATTTGATACCATCGATGGCATCTTGCTCGATTTAGGCCTCTCTTCACGACAGCTAGATAACGCCGAGCGCGGATTCTCCTTTATGAAGGAAGGGCCATTGGATATGCGGTTCGACACCACACAGGGTGAAACGGCCGCTGATCTGGTTAACAATTTATCTGAAAGTGCATTGGCTAACATTTTTTACCGGCACGGTGAACTGCGCAACAGTCGTCAGTTGGCAAAGATTGTGGTAAACAACAGACCATTCACCACGACCACGCAACTGGCAAAAATAATTGCCAAATATAGTAGGCAAAAACGACGCATTCATCCAGCCACCCAAGTTTTCCAGGCTTTACGCATTGCCGTAAACAAAGAGTTGGAAGCCGTGGAAACAGGCATTCTGGCCGCCATTGACTTGTTAGCGCCAGCGGGTCGGTTAGCAATCATCAGTTTTCACTCACTGGAAGACCGGTTTGTTAAACAAACGTTTCGCCAGATGAGTCGCACGTATGAAGATGCACCAGAACTGCCAACGGGTAGACGGCCGTTACAACCCAAACTGCGCCTGATCACCCGCAAACCTATCAAACCATCCGACCCGGAAATTGCTGCCAACCCACGCAGCCGCAGCGCCCGCCTCCGCGTCGCCGAGAAAGTAGAGAGCTAGAGCTAAAAACAGAGCCAGAGACAGAGACCACGACTACAAGACGACTGACTTCTTGACTGCAAGACTAACGACTACGAGACTACGGACTAAAAGCTAACAACTAAAGGCTAATTGCTAACATGTCACGAGAAACACGCGAACAGGCACGACAACTTTCATGGCTCACCGAGGCACAAGCCGCCGTCGGATGGGCGATTGTGTTGGTGCTGGCTGCGCTGCTGGGCACGATCTATTTGCGACAGGCCAGCCAGATTGCGGCAGTGGGTCGTCGTGTGCAGGCCTTACAAATTGATTTAGAAAGCATCAAACGGGAAAGCACAGAGATTGAGCAGCAAATCGCCGAAGCCCAATCACTGGAACGTTTGCAAGCAGAAGCCATCCGGCTTGGGTTTACGCAAGCAGACCCAGATGATATTGAATATATCATCGTCCCAGATTATCCGGTGGAAGCAGAGGGTGAGGATGAAGAAACGGCCACTTCGGCAACGCTCAGTGCAGGCGTTTCCCCACCCCCATCGCCAGCAACATTACCGCAATCAATGGAAGAAGCCATTATGCTGCAATTTCGCAACAGCATCGACAACTTAATTCGAGGAGAAGCGGGTGAATAACAGCCAATACAGACGCATGCTCATCATCATCGTTAGCCTCTTTTTTGTGATGGTCATCATCGTCGGTCGTCTGTTTGCATTTCAGATTGTGCAAGCCACATCCTGGGCCGAACGGGCCGGGAACGAGGTGTTGGTGGTAGACAGGCCCGAGCGCGGCACCATTTATGATCGCAATGGAGCCATCCTCGCTGCCAATACAGCCGACTACCAAATCAGCGTCGCACCCAACCTCGTCACCAACGCCGAGGAGATGGCGACAACATTAGCCCCCGTGCTGGAAATCCCTCGCTACGACATTTTAAACAAACTGGAATCAGGCAATTCATTCGAAATGCTGTCGGGTCGCGTCTCATCAGATGTTGCAGGTTATTTATTCCCACTACATTTTGACGGTTTAAAAATCAACCCCTTACCACGCC
>QQUD01000564.1 GCA_008501785.1 Chloroflexota bacterium | reverse complement strand
TTTATTCGGGCGTGTGAAGAAGCAGGCATTGCCTTTGTTGGCCCATCGTCTGCGGTGGTGAATTTGATGCGTGGCAAACTCAATGCCTTGGAAATGGCCAGGGCTGAGGGATTTCGCACCGTGGAAAATGCACCTATCACTTTTGGGCCTGATGATA
This sequence comes from Chloroflexota bacterium, assembly GCA_008501785.1. The sequence goes on along the minus strand of QQUD01000564.1, from coordinate 4,848 downwards.
TTGAAGGATTACAAAAGGCAGCGTCTGAACTTTCATATCCACTGGTGATTAAATCATGTCGAGGCGGTCGCGGGCGTGGTGAAAGATTGGTGCGCTCTCCAAACCAATTGGTGGAAGGTTTACGCCGTGCGCAAGCTGAATCACAGGTGGTTTTTGGCGACCGGCAAGTTTATGTGGAAAAAGCGATTTTGCCGGCTCACCAGATTGCGGTGCAAATTTTGGCAGACAAATTTGGCAATGTAATTCACTTGGGTGAACGGGAAGGCTCGATTATTAACAGCAATCAAAAGGTGTTGGAAGAGTCGCCGGCCCCTTGTCTGACGCAAGAGCAAAGGGAAGAGGTGTGGGAAACGGCCGTTTCGCTCGCCAAACTGTTCAAATATGAAAATGCCGGTACGGTTGAGTTTTTAGTTAATGGGGATGGTAGTTTCTACTTCACCGAATTCAAAGCGCGGATTCAGATCGACCATCCTGTTACGGAAACGCGCTGCGGCATTGACTTAATTCGAGAGCAAATTTTAATTGCTGCTGGCAAACCCTTGCAGTGGAAACAAGAAGATATAAACCTTTCGGGATGGGCGATGCTGATGCGTATTAACGCGGTGGATCCCTGGCGTCATTTTTTGCCAAGTCCAGGTGTCATTTCGCAAATGAGGTTGCCCGGTGGTCCCAAAATTCGGGTCGATTCGTATGTGTATCCAGGCTGCAATGTGCCAGCTCAATATGATCCCATCATTGCGAAGCTAACTGTCTGGGCAACCAATCGTGAAATATGTACGCAACGGCTGCAACGGGCATTGCAAGATTTTGCCTGTGCTGGTATTCCAACCAATTTACCGCTGCTGCAACAAATTGTGCAGGAACCTGCATTTCTTGCCGGAGAATATGATACAGAGTTTCTGACACGGCCGTTACAAGAAGAGCCAGAACCGGCATCCCATTTGCCAGACCTGGCAGTGGCTGCGGCTGTTTACTTTATGCGCCGCCACCAACAGTTTAGCCCGAGTACGCCAGAACGATTCCAAACTCGCTGGCACAAGGACAGCAGGAGATTACCGGAATGAGCAAATTAATGGTCAAAATTGATGGTCATGAATATCAGGTTGAGCTAGATGGCTTTTCGTCGAATGGAGATGGGTTTACGGCCGTTATCGACGGCAAACCCGTCACAGTTAAAATTCCGAACAGCAGCCTACCCGCTACTCGCATGGATTGGATCATTGTAGATGAAAGGCCGTATGAATTGTCGTTTGACACAGAAATGAACTGGATGAAGGCATTTAGCGGCATTCATGAGTTAGAAGTGCTAGATATGGAAGCGGTTGTGCCGCGTCCGAGGAGTGGAGACGGCCGTATCAAAGCCCCGATTCCTGGGTTAATCACTCGCCTACTTGTGTCCATTGGCGACGAAGTTGAAATCGGTCAGCCAGTGATGGTGCTGGAAGCGATGAAAATGGAAAATGAAATCCGCGCCCCCTGTACGGGTACGGTTAAATCCATCCATGTGCAGCTAGGACAAGGTGTGATCAGGGGCGAAGTGTTGGCTGAGATTAAGGATTGTCAATAATTCGTCAGAGTCCTGCCAGGCAGGACATACTCACGATATTTTCCATTTGACTTCTCGCCCCACCTATGGCAAAATCCCTGCCCGATAAGCCCCTGTAGCTCAGAGGATAGAGCGTTGGCCTCCGAAGCCAAAAGCCCTGGTTCGAGTCCAGGCAGGGGCACACAGTCAACATCCCGGAAGTTCAGGACTTCCGGGATGTTTTGTTTTATCACAATGCCCACGCCACCAATGCATATTGAGCGGCATAATATAAAACAATAATCGAAAATAGGATGCGTTTTTCAATTAGCCTGGGTAACGGCCGTTTTTGACTAGGAAACGCCCTTAGCCCCACCAACGAGTCTGACAAAAATATAAAAACACCCCAGATAGCGAAGAAAATATTGCCGACATACAAACTCGATAGTCCACCAGCCAAGAGAATGACGGCTTGTACCAGATAAATATAAACTGCTATATTTAAAACTGGATCAACCTCTAAATAGCGATAAACAAAAACTGCCGCAACGATGCCAATACCAACAAATACCCCCTGAATCCACCAAGGAGCACCTCGTGAAAAAGCAATCACATTGAACAGAATCCCAATCGTGAAACCGCTAATTACACCCAATACCATCGCGATTGGAAACAGGTTCTCATTTGTCACTGAACGCTCGAACATGAAATCGCTGGCGGCTAATAGGATGAGTGCAATAAACAGCGTTATTCCTTGCGCAAATGGCACGTTGCTTATCAACGCCCCAATTAAAATTAGCAATCCACAAAAAGCTGTCAAAGCCGGACTAATAATGTTTTTCCAGTGATTATCCTCAGCCTGCATGAAGGCACTGATAATCACCATAACTACAAAAAGAAATGTGAAGATGAATGACATAAGATACTGCGCTCCAAACGACATTATAACTATTTTTAGCTTAGGATATTTTATGTGTTTGGAGAATGGGGGGCAAGGCGTGTTAGGGTAAAAAACCCGATTTTTTGAAAAAATCGGGTTTTTACTTCGCAAAGATTTTACTCTGGCAACTCATCAAGTACTTGCTGCATTTGTTGTTTGTAGGTGCGGAATGCGGTACGGCCTGCAGCGGTGAGCTGAATCATTGTGTTTGACTTTTTACCCACAAAACTCTTTTCAATTTCTACATAGCCATTTTCCTCAAGCTTGCTCAGGTGGGAAGAGAGGTTGCCCCAGGTAAGCCCGGTGAGCCGCATCAAGAAAATGAAGTCGGCACTCTCGACGACGTAAAGGTAGGTAAGCACCATCAGCCGCGCCGGGGCATGAATGACTCGATCAATACCTGCCAGTGGATGCAGTTCGTCGAGATTAGATTCCACAGCCGTCATCACGCGCCCCCTTCCGATAATGAATTTTCGTCAATGGGTGGATTCTCGCGTAAGAAACGGACAAACAACACAATGCCGACCACAATCATGATGCTTGATGTGAGGATAAACGGCCGTGTTTCATCCGCCACAATCCCTCGTTCCATCAAAAAAAACCCTGCGGGAAACGACAGCCCCAACAAAGCGCCATACACATACAGGCGCGAAAAATCAAGGAAGTAAGCTCCCAGCCAAAAAATGAGCAACACGTTCACTGTAAACACAAGCAGCACAATCGGCAGCTTGGCAAATGAACCAGCAAATCCATCCCCGGTAGCGCCCATCAAATAAATGATGGTTCCTAAAACAACCGAAAATAGCAGCAGCAATCGAACTTTTTTGACTTTTCGTTTACGCGCCTGACTAAACTTGGCACGACCAATACGGGGTGTTGTTATATACTTTTTTGCTGCTACAAATAGCAAAACCAACGGCACGAAGTACCCAAGTGACAAAATCCAATCGTTATCAGCACTTACCTGGATGAGCGGCCCAATACCAAACAGCAAAAACACAAAGCCGAGATAGACATCCCATAAGCCATCCTGAAAAGTGGACCTGAATGCTTTTCGCTCAGCTTCTTTTAAACTCATATTAGATGACATAACGGTTCTCCTTAGGGATAGCTTCTAGCTTTCAGGTATCAGGTGTCTGCTATCAGCCGGTAAAATAATATATCCAAAGTGGTCTTGTTTTCAATGTACTTTGAAAAACAAAGCACATTGAAAATAGTATAAATTGAATTGTTCGCTATGTCAAGATTTTTCCATCTGATTTGTCGGATGTGGTGCAAGCCAATTGCGGAGGACTGCGTAAAAAAGGAAATAAAGCCTGTAAGAAACCCGATTTTTTGAAAAACCGGGGTTCCTATCATCACATATAAATTATGGTTTACAAACAAATAAGCAGGTTTCTTTGCTAATTTCAATGACGCCGTGTGCTGCCAGTTTTTCCTCAAGGAAATTTACTAGCTTAGACACAATATCATCCGTCATTTTATCGGCAATTGTGGACAGGATATAAGCCATCAATGGCGGTACTTCGGTAACTTGCAAGCCATCTTCATAAATATTCAGGTCTACCTGACAGAAATATGGCTCTAGCAATTCACCCCCATTTTCCAAGCGGAAGGCCAGGAAAAATGTTTCATCCCGTTTGAGACGGGTGTCTTTGAGTTCGGCCGTTTCCTCTGGAAAAAGCATATGACCAAACTCAGAGATTTCTTTCATGTGATCATCACCGTTGGTAGCTGCTAGAAAACGGCCGTTTCCCTTTAACACACGCTTAACTTCCTTAAGCGCCTTATCAAAATCTGGCACATGGTACAGCATGTGATTGGCAACCACCATATCAAACGTATCATCTGCAAACGGCAGTTCCTGAATATCGAGCGGTTGAAAGTCAAATTGATGGCCTGAGTTTGCCAATGCTGCTTCTGCCTCGGCAACCATACCCGGCGACAAATCAGTCAGCGTGATGTGGCAACCTGCCGGAATGCGCTCCAGATTGTTGCGCCACAGCCAACCAGGGCCACAGCCACATTCCAGCACGCGATTGCCTGTAACCAGCTTCATATGATCAAAAACCCAAGACTGCCATTCAACCTTTGCGGTACTAAAACGGCGATGCAATGATGCCCTTGCATCCAAATTTGCAGAATCTTTGTATTGTTCATTTTGTAAATAAGTTTGATCTTGGTAATCATTTTTACTTGTCATTATTTTGCCCTCCTATAGACAAGGTAAGGATAACGGCCATTCCCCAATCTGACCAATCATTTAATTGCAAAGATTTTGCAAATCGATCGTGACATCTTGCAAAGATTTTGCAAACGTTTCCGAAATAATGACCAAAAAAAGGAAAGAAATGACAAGTTCAAGTAGATTGGTAAATCTGCA
>QQUD01000830.1 GCA_008501785.1 Chloroflexota bacterium | reverse complement strand
AAGTGACGCAGGATTATGAGTCGTTTTCGTTTAATACGGCGATTGCGGCGGTGATGGAGCTGCGGAACAGTTTGTTGGATGCACAGAAGAGGGGGGGGGTGGAAACGGCCGTTTGGAATGAAGCCGTCGAAAATATGCTGCTGTTGTTAGCCCCAATTGCGCCGCACATTACAGAAGAGTTGTGGGTGCAGCGTGGCAAGCCTTACAGCGTACACCAGCAAGAGTGGCCGACGTGGGATGACCAGGTGGCTAAAGAAGATGAGGTGATGCTGATTGTGCAGATTAATGGCAAGGTGCGAGACCGAATTGCTGTTCCAGCTGGTACACCTGATGATCAGCTAAAGGCGACGGCGCTGGCGTCTGAAAACGCACAGAAGCATTTGGGTGGACAAGAGCCACGCAAGGTGATTGTGGTGAAGGGGAAGCTGGTTAATATTGTAAAATAGATTGAGAAATGACATGGTGAATGGGAACTGGTTTTTGGCAGTTCCCATTTTTTTTGCTTCCCGAATTGGTCAGAATTTGACCAGAACAAGCCACGCTTACTCGTGTTACAATAACAACATGAGTCGAAAAGTAAAGCGGGTTCGATTCCGACTTGATACAAAAGATGTAACGCATTTGCCTCATGATGAAGTTGTTGCAATTTTACGCGGTGCAGATGACTTAATCATGATGGGTGGGCGCAATTTGCTCACCAAAATCCTGAAAGGGTCGCGTGATAAAAAACTCCTCAGTTTGAACTTCGATACAAGCCCCGTCTATGGATATTATAATCACCTGACATTGGCAAAAATTCAAGCAAGGGTTGATTGGGTAATTTTGAATGGGTATCTAACCATTGAATATGAATTGAGCATTCCTTTACTCCGGTACACACCCAAAGGGTGGGCAATTGAAAAAGATACCTTTGCCCGTGAACTTTTGGCAGAGTTTGACCAAATGTTGAAATCTGGCCAAACTGAATTTGACATTAATTATCTCAAGGATCGGTCTAGGGATATGATTTTTCACCTGCTTGACCTGGTGGAAGCTACTGAAAATCCAAAATATATTCCAATCCTAAATTCTTGGGCAAAGGTCGATTATAAAAAAGTGCAAGCGCGAATTCATGCTGTTATTCAAACATTGGGTGGGGAATAACTACTTCACGTAGTTCGATTTACTTTTCTTTTTGGGCGGGTTTATGTACACTGGGGACCACCAAATTATTAGGAAGTAGGACACAACGGCATGGGCAAACAAATCATCAGTAAATTATTACCTCATCTCAACAAAATTAATTGGCCAACGATGCAAGCGGCATCCGAAGGTGGCCGTCGCATCTATATGCAAGGCATTGAACGAATTGATGATTTCAAAGGGGACCCCAAGGTTCTCACGGCTGCATTACGTTTGTTCCAATCGGCCGATTCCCAACCTTATGCATTTGCTGGCGTGGCATATTTGCTTGTTGCGGCATCTCGTGAAGCGGATGGTTCTTATGATGAGGCAGGGCTTGAAGCGGCTATGGCCTGGCTGGAAAAAGCGCAAGAATCTGAGCCTGACATCGTAGACATCAATATGATTGAAGCTTATATCTACATATATGGCGGTCAACTTGAAAATGCGCGTCTTGTTTTAGATTATTTGCTTGCTCAGGAATCAGATAATCATCATTTACATCGAGCAGAAATTGCTTATTGGATCACGATGAAAGATTTAGACCAGGCAGTCACCTGGTTTGATGAAGCGTCTCAGTCAGCACCCAATGTGCCGCAGCGGTTACGTCTGCGGGTTCAGCTTGGCGACCTCTATTTAGAGGCTAAACAGCAAGAAAAAGCGATTGAAGTTTTGAAAGAAGCGACTCATTTTGACAAAGAGAACCATTTATTATGGCACAAAATGTGTATTGCTAATTGGCAGTTGAAGGATTTTGAAGAAGCTGAGATGTGCAATCGACGCGCATTAAAGATTCAGGATTTTGCTGCTGGGCGTAAAATGGAAGAGGCACTGAAAAAGCAGAAGGGCGGCAACACCGGTATGTTGGGACGCCTTTTGGGTAAGTCCTAATGAAAATATCTGCTTGATGTTTCTTGGATTAGAATGACTCTATCCCACAATAGAACTGATTTGCTTGATTTGCAATTAGCTCTAGAAAAATTATCCTACTAAGGAGGAAAGTTTTATGTTAGTTGGTAAACGTATGTCCAGTCCTGTGATTACGGTTAGTGAGAACACACCGATCATGGAAGCATTGGAATTGATGCGTCGGCAAAACATTAGCCGCACACCTGTTGTTGATCAGAAGGGCCGGTTGATTGGTATCGTTTCGGACAATGATTTGCAGAATGCGGGTCCGTCAGAAGCCACGACATTAAGTGTTTGGGAGGTCAATTATTTGTTAGCCAAGTTAATGGTTAAAAATGTGATGACCAAAAAAGTGTTTACTGTGACGGAGGACACGCCAATTGAGGAAGCCGCTTATGTCATGGCTGAAAATAAAGTTGGCGGTTTGCCGGTGATGCGTGGTAAAGAAGTTGTCGGGTTGATTACCGAAACCGACTTGTTTAAAATTTTCCTGGAATTGATGGGTGCGCGAGATGCAGGGGTACGTGTGACGGCGTTAGTTCCCAATCAGCCAGGCGAACTGGATGTACTGACTCATGCGGTATCGGAGGCGGGGGGCAATTTTGTTTCGTTGGGTGTATTTGAAGGGTACAGTTCGGCAAACAAGATTTTGACAATTAAGGTTACTGGCTTGAGTGAAGCTGATTTGCAAGAGAAGATTGCGCCGTTTATCAATGAAATCATCGATATCCGCGTTGTACAGGAAAAGAATTAAAGTCTGGATTTGATGACTTGAATGGGATGAGGCCTGGGATGCGAGTGCATCTCAGGCTTTTTTATTTGAAATGTGTTTGGAGGAATTTGAAAACGGCCGTTTTCACCTCCTCAACATCTAACCCACTCGTATTCAAATAAAAATCACAATGCCTTTGGGCATGAGCCAGACGGCGGTACTGTTCTACCAGATAATCGGGACCGCCATCATTGATGGGACGTCTCTGCTGAAAGTGTGTGTAATCCACATCTAGAAAGATCAACACATCTGGCTTGCTTAAACGCTGCCACATATCAGGCACAAACGAATGTTCCTGGGCGGGTTGACGCACCTCAAAGCCAACTTCTTTGAGTGAATGTGCCAATGTACTCTTTCCTGATGCACAGGGTCCTACAAGCGCGATACGGACTGGCTTAAATGAAATGGCTCTGTCTGAATTTGACATCGTACTCCATACATTGTAGTCCGTAATCGGAGCACGGATTACGGATTACCGTTCACCGCTTACCAGTTTACACCGGTAAATGCACTTCTAAACGTCGAATGCCGTCTTTTTGTTCAGGATGGGTGGTAACGACGAGAACGCTGATGTCATCTTTCGGTCGGCATTGATCTAATTCATATGCTTCTTCAAGCAAGGTGTCGGCAATAATACGAGCATCATAGGTACCTTGATTGATCATACGCTGTGTCGCCGCAATTGGGTCATAGTTTTCGCGGCCGCTCAAGCTGCCTGCATGACGTAGTCCATCTGTAAAAACAACAATGATCATGTGGGGTTTGACTGCAATTTCAGTAATGTCAGGTTTGGTGTTGCGATGCACACCCACACTGCGTGATGGCTTGTTTAACAAATAAAGCCCATCTTCTTTAGTATAAATAATAACCGGTGTATCGTTGTTGCGGGAGAGTACAAAGGTTTTAGTAACCGCGTCTACAGATAGAATATTTAACGTGGCCGATACTTTTCCTTTGCGATGTGTGAATAAGTAATCATTGGCGGCACGGGCGGCTGCACCATCCCGAATCCCTTCAGCAAGTAGTTGGATTGCTTTTCGGGCAACAAGGTTGCTAATTGCTTTTGCGGAACGACCGCTGCGCTGTCCATCAACCAAGACAAAAGACATACCACCTTGTGGTCGTTCGATCATTTCCAATGTGTCGCCACTTTCGCCTGTGGCCCATTTGCTAACTTTGGCAGCGGCAAATTGTATTTCCATTTTCTACGTCCAAGGAGTAATTTTAGCCTAATTTTACCCCGATTACCTGCGAGTGCATATAATTAATTGAAAGTTCCTGATAAGGTGTAAAGAATTATGGATAGTTCATTGATTGATTCAATACGGAAGCGCCGTTTTTTTAATTTTTGTATTGCCATTGGCATTGTGGTTACTTTGGGTTTTGCAATTATTGATTTTTTTGAAAGCGAGCCGTTTGAAGTTGTTCTCGATCTGATTTTTGCGTCCGTTTTGGTAGCAAGCTATTTGGCAATGAAAAAATTGAAGAAAGATGTGTGGGTTTATCGAATTGGGTTGTTCTTTTTGAGCGCAATTTATTTTTTCGCCATGTTAGTTGGAACCGGAGAGGGAACTATTTTGTATTGGATGTCTGTGTTACCTTTGGTTTTTCTCTTTTTCTTGGGGAAAAAAGAAGGCATCATTTGGTTAATCATCGCTGGTGTGGTGATGATTGGTATCTTGTTTGCTCCTTTTGCCTATCCATATGGTTTGCAGGTAGGATTCCGCTTTTTCTTGGCCTATATTTTTGTGTCGGTGTTTGCGGTAGGGTTGGAGATGTCGCGGCATCAATTTAGTGAACTGTTGATGGAGAAGCGGCGGCAGTTAATTGCAGAGAAACAGCAATTAAAGAATGCGTTGAATGAGATTAAAACTTTGAGTGGATTGCTTCCCATTTGTGCCAATTGTAAAAAAATCCGAGATGATGAAGGGTATTGGCAGGATGTGGCCGTTTATTTTCGTGATCGGACAGACGTGGATTTTAGTCATGGCATTTGCCCCGATTGTTTTGAAGTGTTGTACCCAGAGTTTCCGCGGATGGAATAAAGGCATCCTTTTGAAAGTGTATGTTGAAACGAGGAGTGATGATATGAAAACGGCCGTTTTTTACCAACATCCTTTAGGAGGAAAAAAATGGTAACCAAAAATGAAACGCTCAAACTATCCTTGTT
>QQUD01000721.1 GCA_008501785.1 Chloroflexota bacterium | reverse complement strand
AATATCTTGGTAAGAACGAATCACTTCTCCGATATGTTCGTCGCCATTGTTGAGTTGAACTTTAACTTTTTGAGCTGTACCCACCACATGACGGTTTGTGGCAATAACGCCACCTTTATCGATTAAAACACCACTGCCATATAAATGCCCGTCATTTGAAATGCCCACAACGGCATCAATCACATGATCAAACAAATCTTGCGCCTCGAAGCGCCGTGCTCTCTTTTTTGTGGCACCCAGATTTGGGATTTTATCATCTGCAAGGGGAATGATGATGATGGTGGAACAGTTAGGACAATTACCTTGTTTTCCGCGAAATTTTTCAGGAACGTTAAATCGTTTACCACATGCACATTGAATCTTGATCATTTCACTGGCATTCCTTCAATACTAAAAAGCGGCTGGCTTTATGAAATTCAAGTATCAAATCCTATCCTTGCCGAGTCTATTACGAATTTGGCACCCATCCCTAATAAATAAGCTAAGAATGGCACGAAGTTAGTATAAAAGATTGTAATTAACTGATCAAGATTTTTACTGAAGAACTGTGATACCCGCTGCACGATACGGGTTTAAAGTTGTGATAGAAACGGCCGTTTCCGTCACCAAATGCGTCAATTCTGCGATAGGGGCAGCACGATATGGGGCTACCGTGCCTAATTTATCTTTAGTCGCCAGCGCCACCACTTCTGATGATTGCTCAATCATTGCTTGTTTGACATAACTTTCTTCTAAGCTGGTAACCGTGATACCAGTTTCGGGATGCAAGCTGCAAATGCCTAAAAAACAGGCATCCGCCTGGATACGCCGGTACGTTTCAACAACAGATACACCAACAACCACACGCTCCTGCTTATCTAATTTGCCACCAACTAACACGACATCAACCTCGGGGTAGTCAACGAATGCTAATGCCAAAGGTAGGCTGTGGGTGACGATTGTGGCTTGCAAATTGTGCGGCAGCTGCTGCGCCAGCATCAAAGTGGTTGTGCCATTGTCCATGAAAATGACTTGATGGTTCTGGATGAGGGAAACGGCCGTTTTCGCCACCTCTAATTTCGCTGCCGAAGACACAAATTGACGGGATACAAAATCCATTGATTTGGGCGAAGCTGGCAAAGCCCCCCCATGCACGCGGGTCACTTTTCCCGCATCGGCCAACGCCTGCAAATCACGCCGCACCGTATCAACCGAAATCTGCAAAGCTTCACTCAATGCCACCGCATGAACCTTCCCTTCCTTTTCCAACAAATTGAGAATATAGTTATGTCTTTCAGCTTTCAGCATAAATTGCCTCTTGATTTTGCATGACTTTGCGTTTAAAATTGCATTTTATTGCATGTATTTGCATTATACTGCACGATTTTTAATTTTACAAGCTGAAACCTGATACCTGAAAGCTGACACCTTTCCTACGGAGTTTATTGATGACAGACATAACTTTACCTACCACAACACGGTCAAACATGACAAAAACGGCCGTTTATTTCATGGCCTTTATTGCAATTGGACTGGCAAGTGCGGTTCTTGGCCCGACGCTGCCCGCATTAGCGCAAAACACAGGCGTTGACATTGGGGAAATTGGATTCCTTTTTACGGCACGCTCATTAGGGTTTCTCTTTGGCTCAACCATTGGCGCTCGCCTTTATGATCGAGTTGCTGCCCATCGCGTGATGGCAGTGATGATTGTGGGCATCTCGTTAACGCTGGCAGTTGTGCCAGTAACGATGCAGATTTGGGTGTTAACGGCCGTTCTGCTGCTCATGGGTTTTGTCGAAAGCCTGGTCGATATTGGCGGCAACACACTCATCGTCTGGGTGCATCGGCACAAAGTAGGCCCCTTCATGAATGGGCTGCACTTCTTCTTTGGCGTTGGCGCATTTCTCTCCCCCATCCTGGTAGCACAAGTGCTGCTGCGCAGTGATGGCATTACCTGGGCATACTGGCTGTTGGCATTAATCATTTTGCCAGCCGCCTTACTGGTGATTACGCAGCCCAGTCCACAACCCATTGCCCAAGAATCTGAAGAAACATCTGCCAAGAAGTTAAACTATACGTTGATTGGGCTGATTGGCTTATTCTTTTTCATCTATGTGGGCATCGAAGTTGGATATGGCGGCTGGATTTTCACCTACGCAACCACGCTCAACATTGCCAGCGAAGAAGCAGCCGCATATTTAACCTCCGCGTTCTGGGGTTCCTTAACCATCAGCCGCTTGTTAGCAATCCCGATAGCCACTTATTGGCGACCTCGCAAAATCTTGTTGGCTGACCTGATTGGGGCAGCGATCAGCGTTAGCGTTCTGCTAATTTGGCCTACAAATCCTGTTGCGCTGTGGATTGGCACCATTGGCTTTGGGGTATCTGTTGCATCTATCTTCCCCACACTGCTTTCATTTGCCGAACGCCGCATGACCATTACCGGGCGCATCACCGGCATGTTTTTTGCCGGGGCCAGCCTGGGTGGCATGACACTGCCGCTATTAATGGGTTACATGTTGGAAAATATTGCGCCGATTGCCGTTATTTGGTTTGTGTTGGTCTGCGTTTTTGTGGCGATTGGATTGATTGGGTTGATTTTGTGGCAATCACAAAGCGAATAGTTGCCGCTATCTTCCCGGAAGCTAAAACTATTGGTGCGTTGAGTAGCCTAAACGCAGCTTCTGGGAAGTTGGTTGCGTAACGTTTCTTTGCCATCACACCCCCCTCTCGGGTACACTTTGCTCTATGAAAACGAGACAAGTGATTTTGGCAGAAAACGGCCGTATTCTTCTCAAAGCCGCCCGCTGGTGTGATAGCTTCACAACCAAGCTGCGCGGCTTTACGTTTACCCCCACATTGGCAGAAGATGAAGGTTTAGTGCTGGTCGAAAACAAAGACAGCAAATTAAGCACATCAATTCACATGCTCTTTGTTAAATTCGATCTAGGCGTGATTTGGGTAAATGATGCGGGTGAAGTGGTCGATACCGTGCTGGCAAAGCCGTGGAAACTCTCCTACGCGCCCCAAGCTCCTGCCCGCTATGTTATTGAAGGGCATCCGCAACTGCTTGAGCAAGTCAACATTGGCGACAGGATAACATTTAAATGAACGTACATTTTGAATTGGCACAACATATTGCCGATAAATTTGCTACGCTGCCTCAAGTAGATGCCGTAACAATTGCAGGCTCTTTGACAACCGATACGGCCGATTCTGGCTCTGACATTGACCTGTACGTTTATGCGGAAAGTGACATTCCACCCGCTGTGCGCGACGACTTTTTTACGAGTTCAGCCAGCCACATGGAGTTGAACAATCAGTATTGGGAAACAGGCGATGAGTGGCAAGATGCGGCCACCGGCATCAAAGTCGATGTGATGTATCGCAATCTGGCATGGGTACGTGAGATGTTGGAGCGCAATTTGGAACAGCACCAGGCATCGGTTGGGTACACAACTTGTTTTTGGCAAAATGTGTTGACTTCGCGTATTTTGTTTGACAGAAACGGCCGTTTTCAAGCGTTAAAGGAATGGGCAAAACGGCCGTATCCCACCCCACTCGTACGCGCCATCATTGCCAAAAACTACCCCATCCTGCGCGACACTCAATCATCCTATTTGCAGCAGATAGCCAAAGCCGCTTCACGGGGAGATTTGGTAAGCGTCAATCATCGTGTGGCTGAATTTTTTGCCAGCTACTTTGACATCATTTTTGCTATTAACCGGCTGCCGCACCCCGGCGAAAAGCGGCTGTTGTCGGTGATAAATGAGCGTTGTGAAAAACAGCCACAGCACATGAATGAACACGTCCAGGCATTACTTCGCGCAGCAGGCCAGCCCAACGACACCATTTCAAATCACATTCATGCCCTGGTCGATGGTCTTGATGCGTTGTTAACACAAGAAAATCTATTGAAATAACTTAGATTGAGAGAATTTCAATGATACGGATGGGGAAGAATACGGATAAATCATAAAAAATCCGTATTCCCCCCTATCCGTATCAATTAATTTAGAAACATATGATCGTTCTATCACACTTTCAGGCTAAACCGATTTTGGATGCGATGCGTGCGGGCAAAGAGCAGGTTGAGGTGTCGTTGGATTTGGGGTTGGAAACGGCCGTTATCCCCCTCACCCCCACCCATATCACCCTACCCGACGGGCAAGCACTCACCGTCCCCCAACTGGAAGAAATGCTGGCAAACGAACTCGCCTGCTATCGTGTCAACAACAGCGAGATCGAGAAAATCCAATACTTTTCCGAGACGCTGAACCGATATTACAGCCTGATGCCCACCATCGGTGCGCCAACCATGCTCATTTCTGGCCTCTCCATGCACCGCATCAAAGACACAGAGCCGCACAAAGACACGCTGGCAAAAATCAAAGCCGTTGTACCCGTCACTGGGCGTGTGCTGGATACAACGATGGGGTTAGGCTATACGGCAATTGCGGCGGCAAAAACGGCCGCACATGTGACCACCATCGAGCTAGACCCCACCGTCGTCGAAGTGTGCCGCTCGAACCCGTGGTCCCAAGAGCTTTTCACCCGCCCCAACATCACCCGCCTGATTGGTGACGCCTTTGATCGTATCGAAGAATTCGACAACGAATCCTTCTCACGCATCGTCCACGACCCGCCCATGTTCAAGCTGGCCGGACACCTCTACTCGGCTGACTTTTACCACGAGCTGCACCGTGTCCTCAAAACCAAAGGCCGCGTCTTCCACTACATCGGCGACCCCAAAAGCAAATCCGGCGGCACCGTCACCCGTGGCGTCGTCCGTCGTCTACACGAAGTCGGTTTCCGCCGCGTCAAACCTTGGCCCCGTGCATTTGGTGTTATTGCTTACAAATAGAGAATCACGAATTTAACGAATGGACGAATGATACGAATGGGGAGGATGTCGTTTTACCCAATCTTCTTTTATCATCCAAACGTAGTAAAATCACCAAGTCGTTACAGTCTAGAGACCGAGGAGAAAGAGGGCACGGTCAGAAGATCCGGCCGCAGCAAGGCAGGGATTATTTTG
>QQUD01001098.1 GCA_008501785.1 Chloroflexota bacterium | reverse complement strand
CAGATGAGGTGATTGCGGAGTTTGATCGCATTCGCAATGGCAGCGGTGGCGCACGTCCGCACGACATTCGCAAGAAGATGCAAGATACGATGACGCGCAATGTTGGCGTTTTCCGCACGGATGAAACGATGGGTGAAGCAGTAGCCGATTTGGCGAAGTTGCGTGAAACGTTTAATCGCAGTGTGCAGATTGATGACAAGGGCAAGCAGTTTAACACCGATTTGCTGGAAACGTGGGAGTTGGGCTGTTTGTTGGAGCTGGCTGAGATAACGGCCGTTTCTGCCATCGCCCGCACCGAAAGTCGAGGTGGTCACGCCCGTGACGACTTCCCCAAACGCAACGACGAAGAATGGTTGAAACACACCCTTTGTCATCCAACTGAAGACGGGAAGTACGAGTTGGATTACAAGCCGGTATTCATTGGCCGGTATGAGCCGAAAGAGAGAGTCTATTAGTTGAGTAGTCATTAGTCGAGTAGTTATTAGTCATCTGAAATTCGACTAGAGACTAAAGACTAGAGACTAGAGACTAACGACTTCAAAGCGAGTAAATCATGCAAGTTCAACTACGCATCCGGCGCTATAATCCGGAAAAAGAAAACAAGTCATGGTGGGGTGAGTACACGTTAAAAGATGTGAATCCAAACGATTCTGTTCTAGATGCACTGCATAAGGTGAAGTGGGAACAGGATGGCACGCTGGCGCTGCGGCGGTCGTGTGCACATGGGGTTTGCGGCTCAGATGCGCTGCGCATTAATGGCGCAAACATGCTGGCGTGTAAAACGCTGGTGGGGCGTCTGGCGAAAGAAGGCAGCAATGCTGTCAAAATTCAGGTTGAGCCGATTTTGGGAATGCGCGTTAAAAAAGATTTGATTGTGGATATGGGTCCATTTTTTGAACACTATAAATCTGTGATGCCATTTTTTGTCAACGACACGCCTGTGCCGGAAAACGGCCGTGAACGTTTGCAATCCCCTGAAGACCGGGCGCGGTTTGATGACACGACCAAATGCATTTTGTGTGCGGCGTGTACTACGTCTTGCCCCAGCTTTTGGGCGAACGAAAAGTATGTGGGGCCAGCAGCGATTGTGCAGGCGCATCGCTTCATTTTTGATTCGCGGGACGAAGCGGCTGAAGATCGCCTTGAAGTGGTTGGTGATTCAATGGGTGTGTGGCGCTGCCGCACGAATTTCAACTGCACGAATGCGTGTCCGCGTGAGATTGAAGTGACAAAGGCGATTGCTGAAGTGAAGAAGGTCTTGTCAACTGGCGAGATTTAGGTTAAAACAAACATGATAGGTTTCAGAAAACCTGTCATGTTTACAAAACAAATGATTAAGGTTTAAAGCCGGTGTTAACACCGGCTTTTTTTGCAATGAAGAATAATCCACTGCCTCGATTAGACAAACGGGATGATTTACGAGAGAAAATTTTGGCACATTGCCGCATTCAGCCGGGTGAAGTGTGGGAAGACCCGGTGATGGGGCATCGGGTCGGATGTCTGGATGCTGCTGATGGGGATGAGGTGGCACAGCTGATGGCGGGGAAGCTGGCAACCTGTGCGATTCACGATCCGCCGTATAATTTGGTGGCGTTTGCAGAACGGCCGTTATCCGACTACATCCGCTGGTGCCAAAAATGGGTGCAGCATAGTTGGGACGCCCTGGCCGAATCCAGCGCCCTGTACATCTGGTTGGGAGCCGACCAGCGCAACCAATTCCAGCCGCTGCCCGACTTTATGATGATGATGCGCGATTTTCCTTTTGAGCCACGCAGTTTTATCACGATGCGCAATCAGCGCGGGTACGGTACGCAGAAAAATTGGATGGCGGTGCGGCAGGAACTGCTTTACTACACAAAAGGCAATCCGCCATTTGATGTGCAGTATACGGATATTCCGAAGACGGTGAAGGGATATTACAAGGATGTAAACGGCCGTTCCACCGAAAACATTGAGCGCAGCAAATCTGACACGATTCGGGCCAGCAATGTCTGGATTGATATTCAGCAAGTGTTTTATCGTATGGAAGAAAACGTGTCAGGTTGTTATGCACAGAAGCCGCTGAAGTCGATTGAGCGCATTATTCAGGCCAGTTCGGCGGAGGGTGAAATTGTGCTGGACTTTTTCAGCCATTCGGGTACAACTTTGCTGGCAGCGGAAAGGTTGAAACGGCCGTGTTTTACAACGGACATCGACCCTATCTATTGCGAAATAACCATTCGCCGCCTGGAACATTGGCGCAAAACAGGCAAAACGGGGTGGCAAAACGGCCATCCATTTGAAAAAGAACTACCAAATTTGGAGTAAGCGTGTATCGGTGTATTCGTGTATTGGTATATTTATGAATTAGTATGTTGACTGATGCATTTAACGAATACGTCAATACACCCATATACAAACATACCAATACACCACTTCCATTAAAAAGGAACAGACACATGGCAAATCACTTCATACTCGTAGCTGGCAATATAGGGGTTGGTAAAACGTCGTTGGCGGAGAAGGTTGGCAAGCGTTTAGGCTGGCAAATCGGCTATGAAAGCGTTGCAGACAATCCATATCTGGCGGATTTTTATGAAAATATGAAGCAGTGGTCGTTTCATCTGCAAGTATTTCATTTAGGGCATCGGGCGAATCAACATCGGGCGTTGTCGGAAAGCCCACAGTCGGCGATTTCGGACCGAACTATTTATGAAGACGCCCACATTTTTGCACGAGCGCTGCACCAGATGAATAACATTAGCGAGCGTGACTATCAGGCATATCGCACGGTTTATGATCTGGTGGTGGACAGTTTGCCCCGCCCAGATTTAATGCTTTATTTGAAAGCGCCGGTTTCAGTTTTGATGGATCGCATTAACCAGCGCGGGCGTGATATTGAAAGTGGCATTCCTGCTGATTATCTACAATTGCTCGACTCCTATTACGACGAATGGCTGGAGTCGTTTGATTTGTGTCCGGTGTTAACTATTCACTCTGAAAATCTGGATTTTGTGCATCAACCTGAGCATCTTGACATTGTGGTGGGGCGGATTCAAGAGAAGTTGATGGGGAAAGAGGATGTTATATTTACGTAAACGTCATTTCGAACCCGTTCGGCTGCGCTCAGGGCAGGCTGTCTTCGGAGTGAGGAATCTTGCTTCGTGTCTGCCAATAATCCTCTGCCTCAAAGCGAGATTCCTCGGCAGACCTCGGAATGACAATTGCATGACAGATTTCTTCCTTATTCTGTGCTAGGTCTTCCTTGCATTGGTTACTTGAAATGACGTGTGTTTGGGAGTGGAGGCTTTAGCCGGGTCCGTTCCGGCTAAAGCCTCCACTCCGTTTAGGCGACGACTGTGTCGGGGACTTCGTATTCTGGTGATTGATGGCGGAAGTAGGTGTCGTAGAGTTCGGCGTAATGGCCGCCTTGGGCCATCAGGCTGTCGTGGCTGCCTTCTTCGATGATGTCACCCTCGCTGAGTACGATGATCCGGTCTGCGTGTTTGATGGTGGAGAGGCGGTGGGCAATGATGATCGAGGTGCGGTCAGACAGCACCAGTTCGAGGCTTTCCTGAATTTGTGCTTCGGCCAGTGGATCGACACTGGCTGTGGCTTCGTCGAGAATGAGGATTGCTGGGTTTTGCAGCAGCACCCGTGCCAGGGCGATGAGCTGTCGTTGGCCCATCGAAAGGCCCCGCCCACCTTCGCCAACTTGCGTTTCCAAACCTTGTGGCAATGTTTCTAGCCAATCCCCTTTACCAATCGTTTGCACGATTTGGAGCACTTCTTCATCTGTTGCGTCTGGTTTGGCATAGCGGATGTTGTCGGCGACATTGCCGGTGAACAGGAATGGTACTTGGGGTACGATGCCCAATTGGCGACGATACTGAGCCAGGTCGAAGGTGCGGATGTCGTTGCCATCAATGAGTAACTGTCCATCTTGATATTCGTAAAAACGGGCAATGAGACGGCCCAGGCTGGATTTTCCTGCACCAGTGTGGCCGACGAGCGCTACCATTTCGCCAGCCTTGATGGTGAGGTTGAATCCGTTGAGCACGGTTTCTTTGTCGGTGTAGCGGAAATAGAGGTCTTGGAATTGGATACGGCCGTTTAACCTTCCCACCTCCCGATCATCTACCTGCACCACCTTGTCCTCCGCATCAATTAAGGCAAAAACACGTTCACTGGCTGCCAACCCCAACTGGAATTGGCTCCAAAACGAGGCAATACCTGTCAGCGGGAACCAGAAAAGGCCAATTGCCTGCACAAACAGATACCAATCACCGGGACTGATGTCGCTGCGCAGGGCTGAGTTGCCGCCGAAATAGACGATAACGGCCGTTCCCATCCCCGCAATAAACACCAAAATCGGAAAGATGCTGCTAAACACAAACCCTTGCCGCACCTGCACTTGATACGCCTGCTCATTCACATCGATAAACTCATCGTAAATCGTCTGTTCTTGGCGGAAGTTCTTGGCAATCGAGATGCCGCTGATTGTTTCCTGCACGGTTGAATTGACAGTGGCCTTAAGGCGCTGTGCCTGTCGCGTGGTGGTACGGGCGATGGCACGGAAAGCAAGCGCGGTTGCGACCACAACGGGCGCAATGATCAAAGCCATCCAGGCTAATCGAGCATTGATAGAAAAGAGGTAGCCGACGATGAGAATGACTAGCAATATTTGGCTGATCAAATTGAGCGTCAGCGTGACGACGTTAGAGAAGTCCTGTGTGTCGGATGTGACGCGGCTAACAATCTTGCCGGATGGGAACTCGTCGTAGAAGGACATGTCGCGAGACATAACGGCCGTAAACGCATCCTCCCGCAACTTCAGCACTACATCCCCTACGGTTCGTGCCGTCAGCCGTTGCCGCATAAAGTTAAATGTCCACGACAACACCGTCGCACCGAGAATCAGGTAAATGAGTGTACTCATCGCTGAGTCGTTGGGATCAGCCGCCACCTGATATACCCCCCGCGCAATCAGCACCGGCAGAACCATATCCAATACAGAGTTGAGAAAAATAAAGCTGCTAA
>QQUD01001100.1 GCA_008501785.1 Chloroflexota bacterium | reverse complement strand
ACGGCCGTTACCGGCACTCCCATCACAAACGACCGCCCCGGTGTCTCCTTTAGCCGCGTCTGAATCCGCTGCGTCACCTTCGGCAGCAGCAAATTAATCGCCACCAGCAGCGCTAGCAAACTCAACAACATCCCAATCAACGTAAAAACCACCGTGTAAACATCAGCCATATTGCACCTTTCCTGGAAAGATAGGGATTAGGGGCTGGGGGCTAGGGACTGGTTCCAAATCTCCAGTCCCCAAACCCCAATCCCCAACCCCAATTCATATTGTTACTACCACAAAATACCGACTAAATTACAAAAAGTTGCAATCCGTCTGTAAACGGTTTGTAAAATCTGCTAAGGGGCTATTCGATTGACGTTAATTTGGGGAATAATTATTTGTGAGGAAACACAAAAATGCGTAAATGCGTATGAAAATTGGAAAGAGATTGGAGATAGGAGATACGAGATTTACTAACCCCCAATCTCCAATCCCCAATCCCTATCTTCTTACATCCCAAACAACTGTTGGAACTTCATGACACTGTTCAGGTCGCCATCAACCTTGACCTTGCCAGACATGAACGCCATCATCGGGTTCAATTTGCCACTGGTCATATCGACGTAATCATTGGCATCCATTTTGATTGTGGCGGTTGGGTTATCAACGCCCCCTTCCACAACTTCACATTTGCCATTGGCAACTTTCACAGCCCATTGACCACCTTCATCACCGGTCAAGTTAAATGCCATGGTCAAATTCAAATCTTTTGCTGCTTCAACATTAAATCGTTCAGTAATATTACCAAAAATCTCAGCTGGTGTTGTCATCATCACTCCTATTTTTTGTGGGAATCAGGTTTCCGCTGGTGTAGAAACATTTTTAACGCATTGCATCATAAAGGAGTATAACAACGGCCGTTTAGGTGTCAAGCTTACAGATGAAACGACCGTAATATGTAGAATGAACAGTAACCGGTAAACAGTGAGCAGTGAGCAGTGAGCAGTAACTTATTCACCGATTACCGATCATCGATCACCGATTACCAAAACACGGAGAACGTTTATGAAAAAACACCTACACTGGCCCTTTCTCCTCATCATGCTGCTGGCAGCGTGTTCACCAGGAGGAACGGCCGTTTCCAACCCAAACACTTCGTCAACAAACGGCAGCGGTGACGGCCGTTACGACGAATACGAAATCATCACCCTGCTGCCCCGCGACGGCATTCCCGCCATCGACAATCCACAATTCGTCTCAGCCACCCAGGCCAACGACGCATACGATCCAGACGAATTAATCATTGGCGTCGAGTTCAATAGCGATGCACGCGCCTACTCTGTTCCATTACTAAGCAGTCACGAAATCGTGAACGACACCGTCGGCGGCGAAAAAATCGCCGTCACGTGGTGACCGCTTTGCTTTACGGGAATCGTGTATTCCCGAGAAATCGATGGCGAAGAATTCACCTTTGGCGTATCCGGCAAGCTGATTCGCAATGTGTTGGTGATGTATGATCGACAAACCGAAACATTGTGGAGTCAATTGTTAGGCGAAGCTGTTGAAGGCGAACTAATTGGCACAAAATTAGAATTTGTCCCGTCGTGGATGACCACTTGGGAACAGTGGAAAGAGATGCATCCCGACACCGTTGCCCTCGACAAAGGGTTCCGAACCGGCAAACGCGACACCTACGACAGTTATTATGCTTCTGGCTCCACCGGTGTCATTGGCGAAACACTACAAGACGATCGGCTCTACGTTAAAGAATTTATCACCGGTGTCGAATTGGATGATGCAGCTATAGCATATCCTTTTAGCGTGCTGAATAACGAACCGGTGGTCAACGACTCTTTTGCAGGGATGGAACTGCTAGTCGTGTTTGATGCAAATACAGCCGCAACGGCCGTTTTCGACCGCACCGTCAATGGCCAGCTCCTTACCTTTGCAGGAGACGGTTTCACGCTCACCGATGTAGAAACAGGCAGCACCTGGGACATCTTCTCCGGTGAAGCAACCGATGGACCACTCGCTGGCACACAGCTTGAACGCATCAAAAGCACCACCAGCTTCTGGTTCGGTTGGAAAGATTTCCATCCAGACACACGTGTTTATGGCATCGACGACACTTAATGAAGAATAGTTGGTTGGTTAGTTTGTTGGAGGGTTGGTTAGAAAATCTAGCGATTAATCAACCAACCCTCCAACAAAACCGACTATCCAATCTACAATTCCCCACCGATTCCCCTTCATCTTACCGAATCCTCATCTCTCCTGGTTTGGAACTCCATTCCCCTTGTGCTAGAATTTCACCCGCTTTAACAATCAATTTGGAGCGTGTAGCGGCTGATTTAGCCGCTTTTCTACATTAAATGGCAGTCCTTTAACAGGCCATTCGGGAAGAGGAACAAACCAGAAGACCCCTAAACGAAGTCTTTCCCTGCCAATTCTCGATATGAGCCTGCATTACTGTCACGTCATGGAGGTAGGTAACTTATGGATGAGGAACGTCCATTAGACAACAACGATACAGTTGAAACACCATCGGACAATGGTCCAGAAGAAACAAAACGGCCGTCTGGCCTGATTATCGGTGGCATTTTAGTAGTCATGGTACTTATCATTGCCGGACTATTTTTACCCCCTATTTCACTCGGTCAACGCCTGGGATTAGGGGGAAGCACGGAAGAAGAAACGGTCGATAGCCCTGCAACAGAAATTCCTGAACAGAGCCAAACCGAAATTCCTGGTGCATTTGCCCTCTCAACTGCCAATCAGGCAGCCAAAGTAAATGTAAAACAGGTTGCTGCCACAGACATGGCGGCAGAAGGTATCAGCGCACTCCCCAATAACATCACCCTGCAAGGCAATACATTTACAGTCGATCATGACCAAACAGCATTGAATGGTCAAGTTGCGCTCAACATTCCGGCAGGGACTATGGCAAACAGCCTTGATCTCTACGGGTGGGATGGCGCTGGATGGCGATTTGTACCCAGCCAGATCGATTCTGCAAACCAGCAAATTGTTTCTAAAGAACACAATTTGTACAAAGGATTTGCCCTGGGTCAGCAAGATGCTTCCGCACCAATGGGTGTCGGCGCAGACCTGACAGGCGATCAAACATTGCCACCAGAAGTGGTGCCAGCGTTGACAGAAGTTGCTGCTGGCGCCTTAACATTGGTTGGCAATGGCGATTTACAGGGAGAGGTAACGGCCGTTCCCGATGGCGCATACAGCCGCTATCTGCGCGTCACCAACGTCAGCGGCGTTATTGATCAGGCATCACTTGCCGCCTTCCTTAGCGACCCCACTGCTCAAAGCAACCAAATCAACGCCCTCGTCAACACCACCGTTTCCGGTGGCTACGCTGGCGTTAACCTCGATTTCCAAGGCATCGCGGCAACGCAAAAAGACGCCTTCACTGCCTACGTAACCATGCTCTCCGATGCCCTCAGCGCCCAAGGCTTATACCTGGCGCTCACCCTGGCCACACCACAAGAAACCGGTGGCAATTGGGACAGCGGTGGTCAGGATTGGGCAGCACTCGGCCCAATTACCAACCTTGCCTACGTGCAAATGCCTCTTGACCCAACAGCTTACGGCACCGGTGGCACGGCCGATTTACTCATGGCCTGGGCTACACGTCAAATCGACCGCAGTAAACTTGTCATGCTGGTAAACGCTGGTGCCATCGACCGCATTGGTGAAACCTATATCGCCATGTCCAACGAAACAGCCCTCGCCAACTTTGGTGAAATGCAATTCGTTCAGGGCGGCGCAGAAGTTGCTGCTAACAGCACCATCGAGGTCATTCTCTCCGGCAGCGCCACCCCACTTGAATGGGACGGTACCAGCCTCACCTATACATACAGCTACGAAAAAGACGGCCAAACACATGATGTTTGGCTCGGCAATCCCGCAGCTCTTGCCCAACATCTGACACTCGCAACCAACTACAACGTGCGCGGCGTCGCCGTCAACGGGTTAGGAGAGGTAACGGATGGCGCAGGGTACGCATCAGCACTTTCCAGCGCAGTTGGTGCAGGCGCACCACCAGAAACCACCGGTGCCGCCATTGTTTGGACCGTGCAAGACGACAGCGAAAACGTGCTAGCCAGCGAAAGCGGCAGCAGTCTCAGCTTTACTTGGGAAGGCAGCCCCGAGGGCACATACTCTATCAATGCTGATTTTGCATTGGGCGACGCGGTCGCACCACTCGGCTCATTGCCCGTTGTTGTTGGCAATCCAGCAGCAGAAACAGAAGAAGAGGCTGAAGAGCCAGCAGCAGAAACAGAAGAAGAAACAGTCACAGCGGAAGATACAACTGAACAAGCTGTGGTAGAAGAAACGCCATCATCATTCGATCCGGGTGATGCAGACGCCGTTACCAATGCCAATGCAAACGTGCGTACCGGTCCTGGGCTTGGTTATGGACTCATCGCTGGTGGCGCAACTGCAGGCACCAAGGTTCAGCTACTTGGTCGCAGTTCAGACTCAAGCTGGTTACAAATCAAGATTCCCGCTGGTCAAGAGGGCTGGATTTTTGCCTCATTGCTCACAGTCAACAACGGTTTTGATATTTCCTCTTTGGAAGTTGTTGAAGTTGAAGCACCCGCCGCTACCAGTGGTGGGGATTCTGGCAGCACCAGTGGCGGCACAACTGCACCACCACCAGTCGTAGCACCTGTTAGCAATGCAGGCTTTGAGTTGGGCGGTCAAGCGTTTGGCGCACCCTATGGCATGATGAGCTACGCAGGCATGACCTGGATTAAGCGCCAGCATAAGTGGGGACAAGGCAACAAAGGTACGGATGTGGCTGGTATTATTACCGAAGCCCACAATGCAGGCTTTAAAATTCTGTTGAGCATGCCCGGTGCCAACTTGTATCCTTCAAGCATCGACTTCAATGCTTACATAGACTTTTTAGGACAGGTCGCATCGCTGCCAGACCCACCCGATGCGATTGAAATTTGGAATGAGCAAAACATTGATCGCGAGGGGCCAGTTGGTTCAATCGACCCATCTGCTTAC
>QQUD01000755.1 GCA_008501785.1 Chloroflexota bacterium | reverse complement strand
ACATACCTTCTAACGCAAAGCGAAAGCTGAGAGGGAATCCAAGTAAGGCCATGCCCACTTGTTGACTGAGCAGTTGTCCAATCGGCAGTGATAAAAAACTGCCAACAAACCAACTCAATAAGCCAATAAAAACCCCTTCAACTAACACAATTTGCCTCACAGCATGATCTGAAGCGCCAATCGCTCGCAAGACACCAATCTCTCGAATGCGTTCTAAAACATTAATGCTCATCGTTGTTGTCAGCCCTAATCCACCGACAACTGCTAGTAAAATGGCCATGAGCACTAAGAAACCAACAATGATATTAAAACGGTATGCTGTCGTCTCCCGAATATTCTCCGTTGTCTGTGTGGAAGAGACACGAATACCATTATTTTCAAGATGAGTCTCCAATTTGTCAACCATTTCTGATTGATATTGGCTGTCATGTTGTTGTGTTATTACTTTTAAGGTCGTTGCCTGCCCAGTTTTTCGGGCAATCTTGGCAAAATAATTATATTCTACAAATACAGCCGCGCCACTCGCAGACCCACGAACTATACCAACAATTCGCCAATTCAGTTCACGGCCGTTTATATTCAGCAAAATTTCATCCCCTAAACCCAAATCCGGTTCATCTTCCATCAAATCAGTGTTGACGACAATGGCATTGGAATCATCGAGTGTAAGCCAACGCCCTGCTTCGAGTTCGGGGGCCATCAGTTCAGAATCGGCAGGTGCGGCGGTAAGCGGAATAGTGCCACTAATGGCATCATCAGCATACACACGACGCACATTGGTTGTGATGCGTCCTTCTACGGCCGTTACGCCCTCCACATCTTCCATCAGGTTTGTTAGTTGGATGGTGCGATACGGCCGTTCCAGCGCCAAACTGACATCATACTGATGGAAGCGCAAGAAATTTTCAATTGTTAATTCTACCGAATCGCGCACGCTCAAAACCGCAATAAAAAGAGCCGTTCCCATAATCAATGTTAGCAACGTTAACGCCAATCGTCCCTTTTTTCGTACTGTATTGCGAAAAGAGATGATTAACGGCCGTTGTATCGGCATCCATCGCTGCAAAAAAGTCATCAACCGGTCTGTTAAATGCTGGCTGACACTGCCAGACTGCAATCCCAGGTTATTCAACGCTCGATGCGTTGTAATCCGCACCCCTTGAATGACCGGCCACAAGGCTGCCAACAGCGGCACCAGCAGCCCAACCAAAACCTGCATCAACACAACATTAGCCGGGATAACGCTGCTAATCACGCGTACATTGAGCAAATCGGTTGCAAAATTAACAATCCAACGGGCCATAAAAATGCTAACCGGTACGCCAATGAGTAAAGCCGCTACACCATAAGCCAGCACCATCACAAAATACATGCCCATAATTTGCGGACGCCGACCGCCCACCAGCTTCATGATGCCAATTTGTTGAATTTGTTGGGTAATAAGTGCGGTAATTGTGTTGATGACCAAAAACCCGGCCAACCCTAAAATCAAAAAACCAAAAATGGTAAAGAGCAAGACCAACGTTTCGATGATGCCCTGCGCCCAATGTTCACCGGGCTTGGGCGTGTTGGTGAAAAATACCTGACGGCCACTTTTCTCCAACTTTTCTTCAATCAGCTCGGTAATTTCATTGATGTGTGTTTTATTGTGACTATTTTCTGATACACGATACCGCAGTTCGGTAAATGAATCATCCACCCCAAGCGCTTCAAGCGTACTTTGTGTCACATAGCCAAACGCACGATCTGTGATTTCTGCACGAGGCACATTTGCATCATGAACGCTGCCTAAAATGTTAATGTTCTTTTCGACGCCATCCTCTAATTCGATGTGGATGGCATTTCCAATGTCGCTTTCAATGAATGGCAGTGAAAGCTGCTCTATCAAGATGCCGTCTTCGATGGGAGGCCATTGGCCTGCTATCGGAAACAATTTGTCTAGCTGCATGTTGGTGAAGTCGGGAACGGCCGTTAAAACCAACCTCCGCTCCTCACCAGATGCCAATAAAACTTTAGCTGTTACAGTACGACGCCCTTCAGCAGCGGCCACTTCCGGCATGCGCATAACACTATTTACGAATTGTTCGTCAAATGGTTGCGTATGAATTGTGGCAGATGCCACATTCGATGCCACATACCCTCGATCCAGCTCCCGCAGCAAGATTGTTTGCGCACCAGCCACAAACCCAACAGCAAAAACACCCACCGTGATTGCCAATACAACGAGCAAGGTGCGTGTGCGATTTCCTAATAAATCTAAAAATACTTTACGCCAACGAATATTTAACACTAGATACTTCTCAAATTATCGCCTTAAAAATCGTAGGACAAAACGCCGTTTTGCCCAGATATAATCGTCGGGCGGTCAAGACGCTGTCTTGACCTACGGGTTTTCATATGGAGTGTGCCAGTCTCATTACAAACA
Organism: Chloroflexota bacterium; assembly: GCA_008501785.1. Next base: position 2,595 of record QQUD01000755.1, on the reverse strand, counting down.
AATCCAGAAAGCCATATGCAAACAAACCCCAACAAGGAGTGTAACAATATTCACAAGTTTTCAAATATGTAATTAGGGCTATCTAATAAAACGCTTTGTTAACACATTCTATTTAGGCATGCGCAAGTCAATTTCTGATGCAAGCTGCTCGGCCTCTTGAATCATCTCACGGCCCCGCTCCAAGCGTCCCTCAGTCATTTCATATTGACCCCATGCCCATAAAGTGAGAAGTTGTTCTCGGCGTCCATAATCATAAACTGAATCAATCTGTTTCAACAATTTCAAGCTTTCAGCAAAACAATCTTCGGGTTTGTAAAAAGCGTCCTCCAACGCAAAAGGTAACCGACCAGAAGGCAGTTTTCCTAACACGGCTCCAAAAACACGCCATGCGTTGGCTAACAATTTGGGGTCTGTTTGTTCTTTCGCCAGTTCTAAAGTACGTAGGCCACTCGCCAAAGCACTGTTCACCTTGTTCTGACCTAAATAGGCCATGGTGAGGTAAGCATAAGCCTCAGACAATTTATACCACTTGACAACCATGCCTACATTTTCAGCCATTGACACGACGCGCCGCAGCTCTTTTTCTGCCATTTCATACTGTTTTTCAGAATTGAGCGCCGCACCAAGATGGGTGCGGAAAAACATTGTGTCATATTTATGGCCTGTTGCATCTGTTACGGCCAACGCCTGTCGATATAGTGGAATCGCTTTTTCGGGATTGCCTCGTAAACGAACTGTTTCACCCAAGGTATAAAGCGTTTTGCTCACACTCTTTTGGTCATCAACACCCCGATACAATTTTAAGGCACTCAACAGGTAAAAAGCAGCTTTTTCGTATCTGCCAAATTTGTTGTTTAAAAAGCCGAGCTGATGCTTGGTAAATGCAATCGCTCGATCCATATCAGCAGCATCAGTAAAGATAGTGCCGCTCTCCAACAGCACAATGTGATCATCCAGCATTTGTAAATACTGCCGTGTATTTTCCTCTTGCCCTATTTCGATATAAATGGCGCAAAGCATAGACAAGCAGCGCACCCGTACATCGGGCTTTTCGACTCTATCGCTCATTTGCAACGCTTTCGCAGCCGCCGTCAACGCCAAATCTGGTTCCCTTAAGCGCAAATAAGCCTCAGCTTTCAACAGTTGCCCATTCACAACAACTTCTTCAGCATTCACAAGCCAGGCAATCTGGTCTGCCTCAGAAGCGCTGCTCAACATATTTTTATATGATCCCTGTTCGCGCTGGACTGTTGCTAAACCCAGCCATGCATTCCCTTGTGAAACTAAATCGCCATCATCTAAGGCGGTGTAGCGCATGGTCATGTAGGTTTGCGCAGCTTCAACGAAGCGGCCCTGCATTCGCAGCAAATCGCCGAGTCGATCTTGGAGGCGTAGCTGGGCTTCGGCATAGGTTGTCTTTTCGGAGAGGAGGGAAAGTGATTTGCAATAGTAGTCGGTTGCTACCGCTGGTTTAAATGTGTCTTGGGCTCGCATGGCAGCAATTTCGTACAGTTCTGCCGCTGGGATGCGCTCACCGGCCATTTCATAATGACGGGCAATGATGCTCGCGTATTCGGAAATGCGCTCGCCGCTTTGTTCGGACAGCCAGTCGGCAACTTGATTGTGATAAAACGGCCGTTCCCTCAACAACACGCTCTCATAAGCCACCTTTTGCAAAATGGCATGTTTGAAAATGTAGGTTTGCGCACCAGCAAAAACTGTTTTTTGGCGAGGAAACAGCATTTCCCGCTTTTCGAGTGCATGTAAGGCTGATATGGTGTCAGAAGCAGAAATGGGTTCATCGGCAAGCTGGTTCATGTAAATAACGGCCGTATCCCAAAAAACGCGCCCCATCACCGCCGCCCGCTGCAACGTCGCCTGCTCCAAAGACGACAGGCGATCTAAACGCGCCTGCAAAACCCCGGTAATATGTGGTGGAATACGCACCTCCGGCAGTTGATTACGTCTCACCTGCCACTGCTGCTCACCCGTGATAATCACCCCATCCTCAATCAGCACCTTAATCAACTCTTCCACATAAAACGGGTTGCCATCAGCACGACTGACGATCAACTCCGACAAATCAGCCGGAATATCTGGCAGTTTGCGCAAAATCTCGATCACAAGCTGTTGACTAGCTTCTTTTGTTAAGGCTCTCAGCTCCAACACTAAATCGGTCAGGCTGGTAAATGTCTGGTGTTTGTGGGTCGCGGTCAGCAATCCGGTGTGAACCCTGGCACTGAAAAGCGAAGGTCGGGTTAATCCCAACACCAACATCGGCAGTCTACTGATCACCTGACCCAAATAATCGATCAATTCCAAAGAGCCTGCATCGGCCCAGTGCAAATCTTCAAAAGAAATCACGACGATATCAGACTGAGCGGCCGTTTGTTCAAAAAAGTCTGCGATATACGAAAAGGCCAGGTCCTGAACCTGTGGGGCACTGGCCAAACCATTTGCAGGAAAATGACCAGCACTCAGGTCAAGCCCAATTAATTGAGCCATGGTTCGTGCTCGATTGCGCACTTTTGACTTAGCCATATCGGTGAAAGCGTGCATGCCTGCTACCAGCTTATCTTCAGCAACCGCTGGTGG
>QQUD01000993.1 GCA_008501785.1 Chloroflexota bacterium | reverse complement strand
GCATAGCTGATGGGTAGCCGAGGAAGCCGACGAAAACGGCCGCTCTCGCCATTGGCTCAAACCGTTTAATGCGAAACAGGTAAACAACGGCTGAAAACGTAAATGCTCCAGCCCCTAGCGCAATCGCTGAGATGTCGTGCGTAATCCACAAGCCCCAAGGCACTTGATCACTCAGATTGGTGACGGCGAGGCCATTCCACAAGGTTTGATAACCACCGTAGATGCCAAAGCCGATCATGGTTAAAAGAGAGGCGACCCAGATGTGAAACGGCCGTATTCCCCCCTTCTTTTCAGGTGTTGTTGTCATGGTAGCCATCTTACACCTCCTCCCGCTCTGGGCGCACATAATGAACCTTCGGATTGGTGCCTAAATCTTCGCGCAGTCGGAACGTATCATGCTCCGCCAGATATTTAGAGACCGGGCTTTCTGAGTCTTTGATGTTGCCAAACACACGCGCATTTACCGGGCAAACATTAACACAGGCTGGCGTCGCTTGTGGATCAACACCAGGGGTCAAGCCGTGCTCCAAACCGCGATCAATGCGATGTACACAGAACGTGCATTTTTCAACCACGCCACGTGGGCGTCGTTCTACTTCCGCATTACCCCAGGTAGGTTGATGCGGGTTTTCTGCGAGAGAGACATCCCAATTAAAGCGGCGCACATCATACGGACAGGCCACTTCACAATAGCGACAGCCAATGCAGCGATCATAATCCATGTCTACAATGCCATCTTCACGCACCCAGGTAGCACCAACCGGGCATACCTTCACACAAGGTGCATCTTGGCAGTGCAGGCAGGGTCGCGTCATGAAGAAATCGGTGCCGTTTTCGGTGCGCTCGGGGAAGCCCACATTCCAACGCATCTCTTCTTCGGGTACGTCGTTGGTTGCTTGACACGCCCAGACGCAGTATTGGCAGCCAATGCAATGCTCAAGGTCGATGACCATGTGCCATTCATTTTCGCCGCTGACGTGATGCGATTCGCGCTCAATTCCTGCAACCGAGTCGGCTGATAGGGGGCCAGATGTGAACACCTGGGCCATTAATGCCGTCGCGCCGGTTGCGCCAATCACGGTCAACGCTTCACGTCGGGAAATGACGCGTGGTTGTTTATCGTTTTTATTCTTCGCCATTTTCTTCGTCATCCTTCCGGCGTTGGCGGATGTTGCTGGCGACAAACCAGGCGCTGCTGCCGCCTAACACGAGTCCAACAATGCCGCCCTGGAAGAGCGTGGTCACGTTTTGGCTGGCGATGGCTGCTTCGAGGGTTTGGATTTGTTGTTCTGGGGTGAGGGGTGTGGGTTCAGAAACGGCCGTTTCATCCTCAACAACCTCATCCTCAGAAGAAGCCAATTCCTCACCTGCAGCATTGGCTGCTTTTGCGCCATCCTCGTAACCTGGGAGATGGAATCCAGCATGAAGCGCATCCGTGTGACAGGCAACACAAGTCGCTGGGGTAATGTCAAATGCATGACCGGTTGGAACAATACCATCTTCCGGTGGGTCTTCCGGTGGAATGACCAACGCGTGACAATCAACACAGCCGATGCCTTCTTGCACGTGCAAATCTTCCAGATAATCACCCATCGAATCTTCGTGGCAGTTGATGCACAAATCGTCAGGTTCCTCAAACAGCGGGTCTTGGCTATGCGGATCATGACAATCCATACAGCCAATGTCCTCAGTGGCATGGCCTGTGCGATGCCATTCACCTAAAGTGGTTGTGTGGCATGTGCCGCAATATTCGGTGTCTGCCAAAATCGGGACTGGATTGGGGGGGTGTTCAGGATCAACTTCGCCATGACACGCCTGACATTCAACGCCTTCTGCATCAAATTCACCCGTTGCCGGTTGGAAGTTGGTTGTATGGCAAGCCAGACATTCGCCCGGTTCACCTAAACTGACCCATTGTGCTTGAAATACTTCGTCGTCAAATGCGTGTGCATGAGGGCTGTCTTCCCAATGACTGGCTACATCCAAATGACATTCTTGACAATCTTGTGTCGGATGTTCGGTATCTGGAGCCGGTTCATCGTCTGATTGGTATCGTTCGGCCGCAGTGGCTAATTGCACTGTGACCAACAGGGAAACAAGCCCTACCACCACGCCAACAGCCAGCGCAAAGAAAAAACGCCGGTATTGTGCATACTTGTTCATAGTCGCCTCGTTATTCAACAAGAATTTCCCGCTGTCGCTAGTTTCTGACCATGCGACCTATCTGGCACGGTCAGAAACCGGCCAGAGCGAGAGGTGTTATTCAATTGGTTCGGTGTGTTTGGAAACGGCCGTTATGCTATCAAAGGCCCGTATTCAAACTCCACTCCGGATATTGGTTCAGAACCAATTTCGTGTTTAATAAATTCCCAGAACGATCTTTGCGCCACGGTGGCTGGTCGTCGCATGTGACGACCAATAAAGATTTCTCGTTCCAGTTTTACGCCCCGGATTGGAATTGTGGCTACCTGGCCCTTAACCAAGCGTTCCACAACAATGTTAGATACAAACCCCAGTCCTAACTCTTCTTTGACGGCCAACGCAATCGCTTCTGAATTTCCTAAAATCAACAACGTTTCTAGTAAATCCGTGTCTACGCCAACGGCTGCTAAGCCATCTTTCACTGTTGCCTGTGTCCCAGAAGCCTCTTCGCGCAAAATAAAAGTCGCGTCGTACAACTCTTCCGGTTCAATATCTTCTCGCAATGCCCAAGGATGACCTAACGGCGCGATCAAGACGACCGGATCAGACATAAAACGACGCAGCTCCAAATCTTTGTTTGCTAAACGAGAGGAACTCACTAAAGCAAAGTTTGCTTCCCCATTACAGACATTTTGCAGTGCATCTTCTTGTGAAGCCACATGGCAAGATACCCGTACTTTGGGATGTAAACGATGGAATTGGGCCAACAGGTTTGGCAGAATGTACTTTCCTGGTGTGGTGCTGCACCCAACCAAGAGATGTCCATGCACCTCTCCTTCAAGAGAGCGCATGGTCTCCTCAATGTGAATGGAGCGGCTGACTAACCCACGGGCCAGCGGTACAAGCTCTGCACCTGCATCTGTTAACTCAATGCGCCGCCCCGAGCGAATGAACAACGGTGTTTCAAAATGTTGTTCTAACGCCTGGATGTGTTGGCTGACGCTTGGTTGACTCATATGCAAGCGGCTGGCCGCTTGCGTGAAGTTGAGCGTTTCTGCTGCAATCAGAAATACGTTTAATTGGTGTGCATCTAACATATCAATAAGCCCCTGCTGTCTCTAAACTGAAACATTTTGAATAAATTATAACAAATTTCGGTCAATGTATCAGTCAATTGTGAATATTGTAACAAAAACTATAAAGAACTCAATGGGGTATTTGTGTCGATTCATTGTTTTTGCTTATGAATGGCGAGAATTAAAACCTATAAGAAAAACCTTGCGAAAGTATTGATTTTGCCAAGGCTTTGGTTATACTGTTGGTGAAATATTTCACTGATTAGAGAAATATTAACGAATTCCCAATAGGATTGTCCTCAGGATTGTCCTAAAGATTTATGGAGTTTTCCTTTGAAAACGGAAAGTTTGAAAGCTAATTGGACCATTTTTATCTTATTGAGTTTGGCTTTACTGCTCACAGTTCTGATTGGGTGCGGCCCCGATGCAGCCCCAGAAGAGGATGAACAGGAAGCGTCAGCCGCACTTGGCGTTGAAGTGGCAATGGCTGAGGAAATAGTGGAAGAAACGGCCGTTCCGACCAGTACCCCTGCTGTCATTACTGAGACGGTCGCCGTTGACTACTGCCTCGATTGTCATGTCAACAAAGAGATGCTGATTGACACAGCTGATCCAGAAGAAGAGGTGATCAGCGAAAACGAAGGCGCAGGTTGAGGTGGCGAAGTGGCTCCGTTGGAGCCATGGGAAAAAGTAATCGTAGATGGGGAACGTTTCCCCGAAGACGTCCACGGTCAAGTTGCCTGTATCGACTGTCATGGTGGTGAGCAAACAGCCGACAAAGCTGAAGCGCACACTGGCCTGATTGAGAATCCGAGCAACGACCCCGAAACCTATTGTTCAGAGTGCCACCCAGATGTGGTAGCCATGAACGAGTATAGCCTGCACAACAACCTGGCAGGCTACCATAAAGTGTTGGATGCGCGGTCCGATACGGAAAACGCAGAAGACCAGGAAGCCATCACCGAAATGTTTAGCAATCACTGTAGTGGTTGCCATGCAAGCTGTGGTGAATGCCATGTAAGTCAGCCAAATCTGGTGGGTGGCGGTCTGATTGATGGGCATATGTTTAACGAAACACCATCCATGACTCGTAACTGCACCGCGTGCCACGGCAGCCGCGTGGGGAATGAGTACCTTGGTAAACATGAAGATCTACGCCCCGATGTTCATTTTACGCAAGGACGCATGACCTGTGTTGATTGCCACCAAGGTCACGAAATGCACGGCCAACCGGCAAATTGCCAAGAGTGCCACGAAGGTCCCGAAGCGAATCAGCCCGAACCGGCTGACCATCGGTACAGTGGTACACAGTCACCCCGCTGCGAAACATGCCATCTCACGGTTGCGCTTGGTGAAGATGAAGTCGAAATGCATCAACAACATGCAGGTGACCTCTCTTGCCAGGTATGCCACTCTGTGGCCTACACCAGTTGTGATGGGTGCCATGTCGCTATCAGCGAAACAACAGGCAATCCGTTCTTTGCAACGGATGGTGATTACCTCACATTCTTGATTGGCAAAAATCCGTTAGAAAGCTACGACCGGCCATACGAGTATGTCCCCTTAAGGCATGTTCCGGTAGCTGCCGACAGCTTCGCATTCTATGGTGAAGATTTGCTGAAAAACATCGATGCATTGCCCACTTGGGTGTACACGACCCCGCACAACATTCAGCGGAATACACCGCAAACAGAAACCTGTGAGTCGTGTCACAACAACCCGGACCTGTTCTTAACGGCCGATAAAGTGGCTGAGCATGAGCTTTTTGCCAATCGTAACGTGATTGTAGCCACCGTTCCAATGACACCAA
>QQUD01000670.1 GCA_008501785.1 Chloroflexota bacterium | reverse complement strand
GATTTGGGAGAACCTGGCAACGAGGAGTACGTATGGCATCAGTTCTTTTTGGTCACCCCATTTACGAATCATGGCCGCAGCTGTGAAAATAGCGAGCAGCCAGTTCCACAACATCAAAGAGCCTGCTTGACCGCCCCATAAAGCAGTTACTTTCAAATAGGTGGGCATTTCGCGGCTTGTAACTTGCCACACATAATCTATTGAATAATCGTCACGCACCAACGCCGTGATAATCAGGCCACAAGCAATGGTAACAAGTGGCAGTGTGATAATGGTGGCATTACGGGCGCTTTCAACCCATTGATAGTTTTTGGTACGGTTTCCATATGTGGAGGCAACGGCGGTGTAAACGGCCGTTAACAACGCCAATACCAGGGCAATAAACCCTATCTCTGCAATCATATACTTCTCCTCAAAATAATAAAAAATAGCTTAAATAAGCTATTTTTTACTGTTCTGTCGCTTCTAACTCTTCATACCGGGTGGGGCATTTCAGCATCAGCCCACCCTCATTTGCCATAAAGACGCCGTCTTGATCAGCGCTGCCTTCAACCAATGCTTGCGCGTGGTCTTGCAACAAGTCAGGTTTCGGCTCATTCATGGCCACAATATGCAGCCGTTGGCCTGGATTGTTGACATCATCCACAATGTCAAACTCAAGCCGAGAAGTTGTGTTATCAATCTGTGTAAACTCAACCGTATCACCCAGCACAAAACCAGCTACCCGCAAATCACGGCCAACCAGACGGCTTTGCTCAGCATAAAATTCATCAACAGTTTTGTAGAGCTGCGTATTGCCACTCATCGCGTTGATCACCAAATAAACAATTGCGGCCAGCAACACAACGCCACCAATTACAAATTTCAATCGGTTGCTTTTTGGTTCGACAAGTGCTTCAGCACCACTATTCGTCCATGTCGTATTTGCCATTTGTTAACTCCTAAAAAATGTTCGTAAACTTATTATTCCTCTTCATCTTCATCAAATTCATCGAGATAGTCAGATGATTTCAAAATTAAAAGTGCCTGGTCCACCAACTCTTCAGGAACGGCCACATACCCTGTTCCCAAAGCACCAACCATCAAACCTATTGCTCGCCCCGCACCTTCTTGCCAGGTACGCACCCGGATGCCCTCTGCATGTAATCGTCCGGCAATGATTGTTGCTGGCATCAGACCCATTGTCCGTGCCACTATTTCCCATTTTACAGTTTCACGACCACCAGGGAAGATGCTGCCATCTTGTGAATTAAGAGACCATATTCCAGATGCTGAATCACTCATAAAATTATTGGGTTTCCTATCTTCCTAATTTTCAATCAGTTGCTGCTGATTATACATTGTCGAAATAGGAGTTGATAACCCTTTTAAGCAAATACTCCTCAACTGCTTAAGTTATCGTCTGATGATTACTAAGTTATAGAAGTACCGGAATAGCCAGTCAAATCCAAAAGAACTATTTTTGTGATACTTATGAACTATTCTCAACAAAATTATATGGAGTTAATTAGTCCACGTCTATGTCATTGATCATGGATGCAATGTGATAGTCATCATACAATCATTACCCTTCCAGAATTGCTCATGCTAAAATAGTGGACATGAGTACCATGGAACAGTTATTAGATCAACTCGATGAAACCCGTGAAGCATTGCTGGTTGCGATTGCCGAATTACCAGATGAAGCGTTACTGCAACCAAACGCAATCGGCCGTTTTTCTATATCAGATGTGTTAGTAAATTTAACCGCCTGGGAAGCAGAACTGATTACCGGGATGATGCGGCTCGATCAGGGCAAAAAACCGGGCACCTTGATTGCGGCTCTTGCCAATCGCAAAGAATACAATCAGAAGCGATATGAAGAAAACAAAGGACGCGACTTAGATCGTGTGTTTGATGATTTGCAAAAGGTACGCGCCGAATTGGAAGGTTGGTTAGAGATTTTCTCAGAACGTGATTTAACAAATCCGCGACGATATCAATGGTTTGGCGGCAAATCTCTCAAGAAAATTATCGAAGAGGTATCGTTTGGCAATGAAATGCGCTATGTGCCGCTGATGGCCGCTTTTGCCGGGAATTGGACAGATGGCAACAGCAATAATGGTACACTCACATTCTAATGTTCGTCGCAGATTGGTCCAATCTTAAAGATTAGACCAATCTCAATGGTACACCCTCAGGGAAAACAACTATGACTACACAAATAGACCCAAAAATCTATCAGGCGGCACACGAAACGGCCGTTTTCACCCCCCGCCCCCTCGGCATCCTCAAAATTCAAGGCGAAACCCGCCTCGACCTCATTGACCGCATGTCCACCCAAAGCGTCAAAAATCTTGCCTCTGGTGAAGGCGCTGCCACCATTCTCACCACTGACATCGGCCGCATCATCGATCGGCTAATCCTATACGCCAGCAGCGACACCGCCTACGCCCTCACCAGCGAAAACAACAGCGACGCAATTGCTCGCTACCTGATGCGCTTTGTCTTTTTCAATGACGATTTTCGCATGGAAGATGTGAGTGCAGAAACGGCCGTTTTCGCCATCTACGGCCCTCAATCCCAAACAAAACTCGCCAAAGCAGGCTTCCCCGAAGCAGATTTACCGCTACACCATTGGCGACAAGCCAACATCAACGGCACCACACTTTACCTACACCGCACCGACCCCATCGCTGGCGACGGCTACTTTGTCATGTGCCAACAATCAGACGCAGACACAGCCGAAAAGCTGCTGATCGATGCGGGCATTATCAAAGCAAATGAAGCAGCATTTGATGCCCTGCGCATTGAAAGCGGACTCCCCCGCTTCAACACAGAAATGACCCGTGACTATATTCCATTGGAAACGAACTTATGGAACGATGTTTCCTTTAATAAAGGGTGTTACATCGGTCAGGAAATCATCGCCCGCATGGAAAGCCGAGGCAAGTTAGCTAAAAAGCTGGTTCCCCTCAAGCTCTCCACCCCCGTCGAACCTGGCGCAGAGCTAACAGCAAACGGCAAATCGGTCGGGACGATCACGTCGGTTGCCATGCTGCCTACTGGTCCGATTGGGCTAGGGTATGTGAAAACGGCCGTTTTAAACTCAGAAAGCGAATTGATGGTGGGGGAAACGGCCGTAACTGTAAAAGAAATCGGAAAATAATTGATTTGCGAATTGGTGAACTGTTGAATGAATAATGAGAGGAGAGCTGCCCAACCCCGGTATGATTTGGTCTCGTACTGGGGGCTGATTTTGGTGGGGGACAGCCGGCTCAAGCAGGTTAAAGAAATCTGCCTTTTCACTGAGATCATCCACAGCCACTAACTTTTGTAAGCTGTCTAAATGTGCCAGGTAAAGCAGATCGCCACGCACGCGATCCAAAGAACCAGCAATTTGCTCTGCATGGAGCGTCACGTCGTCTCGGGCTGAGCCAATGGCACGCTCACTCAGCACCCTGCTAGTAATCCAGTTACCATACAAAGCAGTTCCAATGAGCGGAACCAGGACCATCCCTAGAAATGCGAGTAAAAGTTTTGTGCGGATGTTGAACATAATTTTTGCAGCCTGCCAACACTATAGCAAGGAGACAAAGAAGGCTATAATAGTAAAGATTTGCCAAAATATGTTTGATAAGTGTCATACAAAAGAGGTCTATGATGAGTAAAACGGCGTATGTGCAAGCAATTGTTGATTTATTTACAGCGCATGCAAATCCAGAGAAAGCTGAACCGATGAAAAAGTATATGCGGAATTTGTTTCCCTATTTGGGCATCAAAACACCGGAGCGCCGCGCGCTGTTCAAACAATTCATTGCTGAAAATGGACTACCATCAATGAGTGAGTTGGAAGATGTTGTTTTGGTGCTATGGGATTTGCCTGAACGAGAGTATCAGTATTTGGCAATTGGCTTGATTGATAAATTGCAAAAAAAGCTGCCACCTAACTCAGCCCAACTTTTTGAACAGTTAATTACCACGAAGTCATGGTGGGATACAGTGGATTCACTTGCAGGAACGATTACGGGGAAACATTTCCAAACGTATCCAGACATTCAAACACAATTTCTCCCAAAATGGCGTCAGTCTAATGACTTTTGGCTGCGACGCACGACCATTTTATTTCAGCTAAGTTATAAAGATAACACTAATGTTGATTTGTTGTTTGACATCATTCGTGAAAATTCAGGCTCTAAAGAATTTTTTATTAACAAAGCAATTGGATGGGCACTGCGGGAGTATTCGAAGACAGATAAAACGGCCGTTATCAACTTCGTCAACCAAACCGATCTAGCCCCTCTCAGCCACCGCGAAGCCCTCAAGTGGCTCAAAAACAAAGGTTTACTCGATGCATAAAACAGAATTAGCCAAAAGAATCTACCAAACATCCAGCATCCAGGGCGAGTTCCTGCTGCGCTCAGGACAAATATCTACTGTGTATTTCGACAAATACCTGTTTGAATCGGACCCACATTTGCTCAAAGAAATTGCTATTCATCTACAATCCCTGCTCCCCAAAAGCTTTGACGCGATGGCTGGATTAGAAATGGGCGGCATTCCCCTGGCAACCGCTTTGGCACTCGAAACCGGCCACAAAACGCTATTTGTGCGCAAAGAAGCCAAACCCTACGGTACGTGCAAACTAGCCGAAGGGGGAGAGGTAGCGGGAGAAAAGTTGGTAATTATCGAAGATGTAGTCACGTCTGGCGGGGCCATTATCGATGCAGTCAACGCCCTACGAGATTTGGGAGCTAAAGTTGAAACAGTGCTTTGTGTCATCGACCGCGAGGGAACCGGTAAAGCAAACTTGCAAGCAATTGGCCTAAATCTGCTGCCTTTGTTTACAAAAACTGAGCTAGAAGAATCTGTGAAATAGTGACTTCCACATACCAACCTTTTTTTGTGGCAAACGGCCGTTTCTGCTAAGCCTATATTTCGCACCTTTCCAATTGAATAGAGAGACGAAAAACAGACAGACATTGGTGTAGACAGCGCGATAATCCGTTCCACAGCCCGTCAACCTTATTTGACAGGCTGGCAGGATGGTATTCC
>QQUD01000728.1 GCA_008501785.1 Chloroflexota bacterium | reverse complement strand
ATTTTATGTCACGCAAAGATGCTAAGGTTCCCTCCTTTGCGCCTTCGCGTTTTTGCGTGGAAATTCTTGATTCGATTTCTATTGTGGTTACGGCCGTTTCATTTCCAACACGCGTGCGACTTCCTGACTTAATTGATATAGATTGACCGGTTTTTGTAGCCAACCGTCAGCTCCGGCTGACAGCAAATCTGTCCCTCGATTGGCTAATGGGTGTCCGGTAATGACAATAACTTTTATGTCCGGCATGGTTTTGTTCAAGATGTTGAGAAGTTCTTTCCCCCCCACCTCTGGCATAATCAGATCGGTGATGACCAGAGATATATTATTTTTTGGCGAATGGCAAAGCGTAAGCGCCTCTCGCCCATTTTTTGCGCCCAGAGACCGATAATTGAGTGTTTCTACTGCTTCAATCAGTGATTGACGAACGATTTTGTTATCTTCGACGATTAATACGGTCTCTTCATGTCCCAGGCTAAGTATGTCGGGTTGTTGTGACGGTAACACTGGCTGGCTGGCTGGCAGCATGGGCAAATAGAGAAAAAAGGTGCTGCCTTCCCCGACGGTGGTACTTACATCAGCATACCCTTCATGCTGTCTCACGATGCCAAATACTTGTGACAACCCTAGACCGCTCCCCATCGGTGCTTTTGTCGTGAAGAAGGGTTCGAAAATTTGGTCTAAAATGGGTTCTGGAATGCCTATGCCGTTGTCGGTCACGCTGATTCGTGCCCATTTTCCAGGAGTGAGTCGGTGATACGGCCGTTCCCCATCCTCCCTTACCACCACCTGTTCCAAAACAATATCTAATTTCCCTCCATCTGGCATCGCATCGCGTGCGTTGATTACCATGTTGAGCACGGCTTGTTGTAAGCGCGCAGTATCGCCATTGACCGGGCAGGTTTTTACATGATAATTCATAGATAACAGGATATTTTCTGGCAGCGTGTGGATGAACAAACGATGCAAATCCTCTAAAAATAGACACAAATCTATGTATTCTCGACGCATCATTGATTTACGGCTGAAATCCAGAATTTGATGGGTAAGGGTTGCCGCTTGTTCCCCTTGTTGATAGATCATCTCAATTTTATGCCGATCTTCTGGTTTTAAATCAGAGTTTGTCAACATGAGTTGAGCATGGAGGAGGATGCCAGCGACAATATTGTTGAAATCATGAGCAATGCCTGCCGCCAGTTGCCCCACAGCAGCCTGCCGTTCTTGCCTTACCAATTGCGCCTGCGTGCTATTTAATTCAGCTAGTGTGTTTTCCAAAAGTTCGTGGCTCTCTTGCAATGCAATTTTGCTTTGTACCTGCTCTGTGATGTCAATTAACCCAGCGACGGCACCGTTAAAATTCCCATTCTCATCAGTAATGGGTGCTGTGGCCAATACCACAAAGATCGGTGACCCATCTTTGCGTAAAAATTCGAAATCGTGCTGTTCGATGATCCCTTGCTGGCGGCGGTCTAGATTTTGTTGAGCGGCAGCAACTTTTTTCTTGTCCATAAACGAAAATAGATGGCGGCCTTGCATTTCATCTATGGTGTAACCCAACATGTCGGCCATCGATTGATTGACAAACGTTGTGCGTGCATCCTTGTCGATGACCCAAATGCCCTCTTGCAGCGCTTCAACTAGGTGGCGATATTTCTGCTCACTTGCTGACAAAGCTTTTTCTGCCTGTTTTTGTTCTGTTATGTCATGGAGAGTGGTGCGAAAATGGCCATCTTCATCGGGGATACTATCTAATCTGGCGTCAAATTCTGTCCCATCGCTGGTGACGAGTTTGAGTTCACAAGTTTGCATTGATTTGGTTTTTAAAACCTGGCGGTGATGCAGAAAATATCTGTCTTGAGACGCTCGTGTTACGTAACGGGAAAATGGTTTATTGAGCAATGGTGTGCGATCAACTCTTAACACACTGGCCGAGGTTAGGTTGGCCTGTTTAATCAATCCTTTTTTCGTAATCGTGAGGTATCCAACCGGGGAAGAATCGTACAGATCGACATATTGCTCGCGTGATTGCGAAAGTTGGGTTTGTGCAAGACGCAGTGTTTCGTTTTGCATCTCCAATTCAATTTGATGCACCTGCAATTCATGCATCAATTGTTGCATCTCTTTGGTTGAAAGTGTGGTGACATCCACCGACACACCACGCAGTACAGATTCTGCTTTTTGGCGCAACTCAGCATTTGGATCAGAACCTTTTCCCATGTCATTATGCATCGCTTTTTCTCCTTGAGCAGTATTTAGTTTTCCGTTCACTAAATGCTATTACGAATCTGTCACATCACGTTCCGTTGTGGCAATGGCATAGGGTTTGCCTGTTTCATCAACTAGTTTTGTTGCGGTTAGCCAAATGTTGAGAAGAACTGTTCAAATGCTTCTAATCCTCCTGCCGACGCACCTATGCCCACGATAGGGAAACTAAGGGTGTCTTCTAATTGAGGTGAGGTTTGTGTCTTTGTATCCGTTTGTTTAGTGTCGGTTAGGGTGTTTTTTACGCTTGCAGAAGTTGACTTCTTCTTTTTGCTCATGCAAATGAGTCCTTTTCAGTTTAGACTTACGAATGTTAGCATGAGGCATTATAGCACACGGGAAGGGCAGCGCATTACTGCATGTGAATACTAATGATTGAGCTATGCAAGTGAGATGTAGAAGCGCATCTCACCCTATTTTGACACAATGGGATGACACCTAAATTAAAGCCCTACCCCCATCCATGAAATAAATTGCACCAGTAGCAAATTCCATTTCAGCGAGGAATATAATAGTCCTTGCTACATCCTGTGGCGATCCGACTCGTTTTAGTAACGAGTTCTCTTTTGCCCATTGAATTTTTTCCTCACGGGCATTTGGAGGTAGCAGCACAGTCCCTGGTGCAATGCCATTCACCCGCACATGAGGAGCCAATTCGACTGCCATTACCTTTGTTAAGGCAACCAAACCGGCTTTACTTGCTGCATGGTGTGCATTATTTGGCCAGGCTTGGAAAGCGGAGAGATCGGTGATATTGATGATCAGGCCACTCTCTTGCATAAGCATATGTGGTGCGACCGCTTGTGCACATAAAAAAGGCCCGGTAAGATTCACGTCTAATGACGCTTGCCATGCTTCAAAAGAAATATCGAGAAATGGAGAAGACAGCCAGATAGATGCGTTATTGATGAGGATGTCAATACGGCCGTATTTCTCTATCACCTTCTCCACCACTTCTTTCGGCTGTTCATGCTGCCGCACATCCAGCGGCAGCGCCGTTCCCTTAACACCCTTCGCTTCAATCTTGGCCAGCGTTTCCTGCCACGGCTCCTCATCATTCAAATACGTGAAAGCGATATGAACACCCTTTTTTGCCAGTTCCAATGCAGCCACACGCCCCACACGCACAGCAGCACCTGTTATCAATGCGACTTTGTTTTTTAGTTCCATGAGATTCCTTTAAATTTACGATTTATAGGCATGGCTCAAAATTGTAAAGTTAATTTGCCACATTCTGAACCATGCCTATTTATGATTTAAGAACGGTTTACGGCTTACTGGTCACGATTCACCCCCGCTCGCCCTAACAAATTTTGTTATGCTTGGCGACATTCTCCGAGCAAGGCGGCTTCGTCTATCATGGTGAATGTGCCATTATCGAGGAGCATACGGCCGTTTACTATCACCGTATCTACATCAGGCCCATTGCAGTTGTAGACCAGAGCGCTGTCGGCACGGTGTACCGGCATTGCATGTGCCTTATTCAAATTGACGAGCGTGATGTCTGCTTTGAAGCCGGGGGGCCAGTTGGCCGATGTCGTTACGCCCCATGATTTTGGCCCCGGTAGTCGTCACCATGCGCAGTGCATCCATTGGCACCATTGCAGTGGGATCGCCACTGCCGACTTTGGCGAGCAAAACGGCCGTTTTCAACGTCTCCAACACATCCTGCGAATTGTGCGAAGCGGAACCATCTGTACCTAAGGCCACCGGCACGCCGCGCCGCAGCAGTGCCGGAATCGGCGCAATGCCAGATGCCAGATACATGTTGCTGGTTGGGCAATAAACCACCACGGCGCACATTCTCCACCAACCCCAACAGACTTGCCAGCCGCATATCCTCCGGTGTAAACGCCGCCTGAATCGGCCACATCACTTGTTTTAGCCAGGTTAACAGCGGCAAATCATCTCCCAGTCCACGCAAAAACGTTTGTGAAAGATGCGTGTGTGCATCGTGCCATTGGCATCCATCGTTAAAATGGTGCCATTTTGAATAAGAATCTTGCTCATTGTGTTTCTTCTATCTGCGTTTATCTGCGTAATCTGAGTCCAACTCTTTTTCTAACGGATTTTTACAACATAAGGGCAAACGGCCGTTCCACCAACTGCCCAATCCGCTGCAAAAATCGTGCCGCTAGAGCGCCATCAACAATCCGGTGATCAAAACTCAAACTCAACGTCAACCGATCTTGCAGCACCAGTTCACCATTTAGCCCAATGGGTTTGTTCACAATGCGGCCCACACCCAAAATCGCGGCCTGCGGCTGGTTGATAATCGGCGTAAACGCATCAATACCAAACATGCCCAAATTGGTAATTGTGAACGTGCCTCCCGTCAAATCATCGGGCTGGCTCTTCCCGTCAATGGCACGCTGAATCAATGCATCACCCACCTGCTGAATTTCCAGTACGTTCAACTGGTTCGCCGCCCGCACAACCGGAACCAAAAGCCCGCGCTCGGTATCCACTGCCAACCCCACGTTAATGTCTGCGTATTGGCAAATTTCATCATTCAGCAAGCACGTATTCATCTGCGGAAAATCGCACAGTGCTTTAGCCGCAATCGCCATCAGCAGTGCGTTGTACGAAACTTTGGCAGTTCCATTCAACGCTTCATTCATCTGCTGCCGCGCCGCCACCAAATTGGTCGCATCTACCTCGGTATGCAGCGTCACATGCGGCGCAGAAAATGCACTGCCACTCATATGCTGCGCAATCACCCGCCGCACGCCCGTCAATGGCGTTCTCTCCACAAACACCCCATCTCGGCGCCTCCGCACCT
>QQUD01000273.1 GCA_008501785.1 Chloroflexota bacterium | reverse complement strand
TTGGGGTGGCGATGACCGGCTCGATCATGTCTATGCGATGACCGACGTGCTGCCCAAGGATGATCGGATTGACACAAAACGGGCTGGCGTTGTCGGCCGTTCCTACGGCGGCTACAGGACGCTTACCCTGGCAGCCCGTCACCCCGAACTGTGGCAAGCCGCCATCGACATGTTTGGCCCCTACGACCTGCTCACCTTTGCCGACCGTGTGCCCGCCACCTGGAAGCCATTCATCAAAATGCTCGTAGGCGACCCAGAAACCGAGCAAGAATTCATGCTCGAACGCTCCCCGCGCACCTACATCGAAAACGTCACCTGCCCAATGCTGGTCATACAAGGCAAAAACGACCCCCGCGTCATCGAACAAGAATCACGCGAACTGGTCGAAAAGCTGCGCGAAATGGGCAAGGAAGTGGACTATCTCATGTTCCCCGACGAAGGGCACGACGTCCTCAAACACGAAAACCGCGTCAAAATCTACGACACCATGACCAACTTCTTCAAAAAGCACCTCGAATAAAAATGCGCTCACGTCATACACACGAAAATTAACGCCGTTTATTTTCTGGTACACTAGGATGCTCAGGTAAATCAGGGTACGTTTTCCGGTATGGTTGATTGGGTAAATACAATTGCCATTCCTCCCAACTTATGTTTCGCTGTACCTTTTGGCAACCTAGCTCAATAATTTTATCCAATAGAGGCCAAAGGTGAATTGTTCCTTCATCAGTGCCGGTAGCCAAAGATTGTCCGTCAAGGGAAAAAGCAACAGACCACACACGAGACTCATGTTGTAAAGAAATTGGAGTGTTAGAAAAATCCCCTACATTCCATAAGAAAACATTGCCATCATAACTAGCACTTGCCAGGGTTTGTCCATCTGGAGAAAATGCGATTGCATTTATACTGTCTTCGTGGCCTTCTAAAACAGTTGGGCCATCCTCAATGTTTTCCACGTCCCAAAGGTAGACCGTGCTGATATCCACTACCAAGAAGGAAGCTGGAGAATTTGGATCTTCTTCCCCAACACTTATCAAATATTTCCCATCAGGAGAAAACTCAACCTCATAAGCTGAGCTAGGAAGATTATAGGTGATGGGTGATAAATTGAGCTGGGTTAAATCTTGCAGATAGATGGTTTGCGAAATGACTTGATTATCTCTTCGCGCTGCTGCCAAAAACTGTTCATCAGGAGATATTGCTAGATCGAATATGTAAATTATGCATTTTGACACCAATTAGTGTGAGATGTTCTGAAACAACAGATAAACTGGCGAATGTTTGCTGGTGTTAGTTAGGGAAATATAATGACGCCCCACACAACTCTAGTTGCGCGACACTTTTTTAGCCTAATGTTTTCTAGATAGGTTAACATTCAAGTCAGGTCAGGAATGAGTTATTGTGATATTTCTACTAAAACACTCGGATGAACAGGTAAATTCTCACAAGTTTGATGGTATGGTACATACTCGCCTACATAAACTTTCCACTCTTCCCAACTTAAATTTCGCTTCACCATTTGACATCCTATTTCCATAAGCTCGTCCAACAAAATCCACAGTTGAATTGAACTACTGCTATTAGAAGCCAGTGTAAGGCCATCAGGAGAAAAGATCACCTCAGACTTTTGATAGCCTTTAGTATCACGTAAGACCATTGCAACATCCGTTGGATTATTCATATTCCATAATCGGACAGTGCCATCTTCACTCGCAGAAGCAAGTAAATTTCCGTTTGGAGAATAATCTAATGCCCAAACATCATCCTCGTGTCCGCGTAAAATAATTGGTTCACTATCTAGATTTTCCATATTCCATAGTCGGATAAAAGTGTCACGGCTGCCAGAAGCTAAAGTTTTCCCGTCAGGAGAAAACACCACATCCTGTATTGACCCCTCATGTCCTTGTAAGATTTTCGGTCGCTCATCAAGATTATCTATGTTCCATAGATAGATTTTTCCTCCTCTATCTGCAGAGACAAAAATCTTACCATCAGGTGAATAAGTTATTGACTCCACAACATCGTCCTGAAATAATTCATCAAGTGGTTCATCATGATTATCCATATTCCAGAAACGAATGTGTTGATCACTTGACGAGGCTAATATCTGCTTATTAGGAGAAAAGGATATCGACGTTATACCATCATCATGTGCTCGAAAGTCCAAGGGTTGAACATCAAGATTATTCATATCCCAAAAATTTATAGAACCATCCCAACTACCCGCTGCCAAAAAAAGTCCATCGGGTGATAATTCCAATGTTGAAGGTCTATTAACATCTAATTTTCGAGGTTCATTATTAGGATTGATCAAATCCCATAAACGAATAACTCCACTCCCATATTCTGCAGCTAATATTTCACCATTTGGAAAAAAGGTCATTTCTCCAACACCTTGTGGGTTTACAAATATATCTATTGGCTCTGCGGGAGGGGGAGCTAAATTTACCAAACGGATAATGCTGCTCTGACCAGCATAAGCTAAGGTTTCTCCATCTGATAAAAATGCAAATGAATTTAGACCATACTCTTTAGGGCCTTTTAGTTCAACTTGACTGAAATAATCGTTTGTTGTTGCATCCCATACATGAACAGAGAATGCGCCAACACTTCCTAACATCTGTCCATCTGATGAAAAAATCATGAAATCTACCTCACCACCATCATGTCCCCAAAGCTCATCCTGTAGCTGTATATTGTTAAGATCGTTAATATTCCAAATATCAATATTGCTTAAATGAGATGTTGCCAATGTTTGGCCATCTGGTGAAAAAGCCACTGAATTAATTCTATATTCCTCTTCCTGGATAATAATAGGCTCTGCTGATTCATTGTTCAAATCCCATAGTCGGACAGTATTATCAGGACCATCAAGAGCAAGCTCACCACTGCCGGAGGCTATTAATTTCCCGTCTGGGGAAAATGCTATTGAATTAACGCTCGCTTCGTGTCCTTGTAATATCCATGGTTGTTTTTCAAGGTTACCCAAATCCCATATACGAATAGTTTGATCCACACCACCAGAAGCTAGTATTCGATTATTAATAGGAGAAAAGGCAATTGAATTTACCTGTCCAAAATGTCCAATTAAGTTTTTTGGCTCTGCATCTAGATTAGTCATGTCCCACAATTGAATCGAGACACCTCCTCCGATGGCAGAAGCAAGAATTTGCCCATCAGGTGAAAAAGCTAATAACGAGATGCCTACCTGTCCCTGTAGAGCTACAGGTTCAGAGCTAGTATCTTCCATATCCCACAAATGAATAACGCCATCTTCATCGCCAGATGCCATTATTTTCCTTAGAGGTGAGTAAACTATCGAATTTACTTTGTTTTTGTGACCATGTAAGCTGTTATTGAAATATGGTTGTGTGAAGATTTGACGCAATGTATCATTTGCTGACCATAGAACATTGCTAGCTATGCCATCATTCAAGTAAATTGATTCTAATGCTAACAATGTAGCTAACTCTGTATCGTTGGAAGGCTCATTTAATACCTGTGAAGCAAACGCCGCTACTACTTGTGCACGTGAGATGCGTAATTGTCGATTAGCCTCCACTTCATTCATCTCCGCATTGTTTCGATCAACCACTGCGGTTGCATTCGCGCTTACAGCAGTTGCTGCAGCATTAGCTGCCTCTACTTCATTCATCACTGCATTGTTTCGATCAACCACGGCAGTTGCATTCGCACTTACAGCGGTTGCTGCGGCGTCGGCTGCTTCCACTTCACTCCTCACCGCATTATTTCGATCAATCTCAGCCGTAGCTTTTGCAGATACAGCTGTTGCTTCTTTGTTTGTTGCAATTTTAGCATTCTGTGAGGATCTGACTCCAAAAAAAACAGCCGTGATCCCTAAGATGGCCGCCACGGCCAATAATCCCACAACATATATCAGCCTTTTTCTCAGGCTGGTCGCTGCCTGCACCTGTTCTTCAGCTCGTTTCTTTTCTGTTTCAGCTAACGCCTGCGCCGTCTCTAGTTCATGTTGTTGGCGAGCCTCTTCTTCAGCTTGTCGCAGTGCTCTTGCTTCAATGCTTGCTTCAATATAGGAGATTTCAAGTTGACTCAGATCTAAACGTCTTTGCTGCAGCCAATCTTCAGCTAATGTCAATGGCGCACCCAGCAGGAGGAACCCTTCATTGTTTTCATGGCTCTGCCACTGACGCATACCAGCTCGCAATCGTTCCTGCCATGCACGAAACTCCCAATCTTCTTGTATCCAGCCTTCGAACCGCTGCCAATTGGAAATCAATGCCTCATGTGCCAGCTCGACTGTTTGTTCCCCGGTTTCATCTTGCCCTGTTACAACCAACCGCTCATCTGCTAACTGTGTAGTCAACTGCCACAGTTCATCTCCTAATTCGCTGCGTCTAGCCTTTCGCTTGGTATTCACCGTCCCCGTTACTGGCTGCACCAATTGCATAAAGAGACGCCGTACCCGCTTGGCTTCTTCCTCGCTTTTGAAGGTATCATAAGCGTCATTGGCATGTTCTGTGAGAGCACCTTCTACTTTGCCAATCTTTTCATAGGCAGCAAAGGTCAGTTTGCCATCTACTTGCTCATCCCAGAGTGAGGTGAGCGCAAATTCCAGCAATGGCAAGTTGCCGGGTTCTTGGCCGACATCGTCTAAGATTTGGGTGGTGAGTCCGGGTTCAAACGATACAAAGGTGCCTGATAAAGGACGCTCAATAACCTCAATCAATTCATTACGGTCCATCGGACCAATCATTTGATTGGCGTTTTGCAGCTCGTCGGCAAAGGGGCGATATAACAAGGCACGGCCCAAAAAGTCTGCACGCATGGTTAGGAGCACGGTCACTAATTTGGATGCATGCAAACTAAGCAAGGCTTCTAAGAACTGTTCTTGTTCAGCAATTTCTCTGGTCTGAGAATATAGCTCCTCAAATTGATCGATGATCAGCAAAAGTTGTTGACCTTCTTTCATACTGCTGGTGATCACATTGAAAAGTTGCGGTAAAGAAGTTTTTTTCTTTTTCAGGCTTTGGGTTAGCGCATTTGCTTCTTCTAGTTGTCT
>QQUD01000524.1 GCA_008501785.1 Chloroflexota bacterium | reverse complement strand
GGGGCCAGCCTGACAGGTATACAGATGGTTTAACTGGCAGTGGCCACACATCCCCACCCCGCATTTCATACGGCGCTCAAAGCTCAACCAAATATTACCCTTTGGAATGCGTATGTTCAGCAGTTCTTGGATCACAAATTTGTACATAATCGGCGGACCGACCACAACAGCGGCCGTATTGCGCCGGAATATTTCTACTTCTTTGAACAATGTGGTAATCACACCCACACTGTTTGACCAATCCGAATCGGGTTGGTCAACGGTCAAATGCAGTTCAATATCTTTGCGAGCCGCCCATTTGATCAGTTCTGGCTGGAAGAGCAGGCTTTCAGGATCGCGAGCACCATAGAGAATGATAACACGGCCGTAATTGCCCCTCAGGTCCAAAATCTCATTAATCAACGACCGCAGCGGAGCCATTCCCAACCCGCCAGCCACAAACAAAATATCCTTCCCCTGAAAATGGTCTAGCGGAAATCCACGGCCAAAAGGCCCCCGAACGCCGACTAAATCACCCGGCTTCATGTTGTGCAGCGCATTGGTCAAATCACCAGCGCGGCGTATACAAAGTTCAAACGTACTGCTGCTGCGACTGGGTGAAGACGAAATACTAATCGGTGCTTCCCCAATCCCTAAAATAGACAGCTGCACAAATTGCCCCGGTTTATGGCGCAGCCGATATTCATGAGGCAACTCAATCGTAAACAAGGTTTCCATATCGGTTAGCGGCTTCATATCCGAAATACGCGCTGTCATCGGCATATAAATGGAGTCAGACCGCTTCAATTCCTCAATCAATCGCATCATGATGCTACCACCTCCTCAATATCATCAGCTTCCATACCGCTGCGCTTGAACAATTCGTTGAACACTTCAATCGGTGTAATATGCACCAGACACGACATAGCACAGCGCCCACACCCGACACAGCCAACGATGCCAAACGTCTGCATCTGATACCGCCCTTTTCGCATAAAGCGGTGTCGTTGCCTTTCTGCCAACCTGGCTCGGAAATCATGCCCACCGGCAACTTCCGCAAATGTATTCACCTGGCAAGAATCCCAGCGGCGCGAGCGACCGCCCTCTTCCAGAAGCAAATCGGCTTCATCCGTTACGTCAAAGCAGTAACAGGTTGGACAAACATTCGTACACATGCCACAAGCCAAACAGCGCGCACCAAGCTCACTCCACAAGTCGCTTTCATACATTTCACCCAGCAAATCTGCCATTTCAACAATGTCAAACTCAAGGCGATAGTTAAATTTTTCCCACTTCGCCTGCAATGCTTCATTCAAACGCTGCACATCTGGCGGCAGTGCATCAAATACATTGCGACAATCTTCCAAAAGTTCAACGCCTTTGCGGGTGTTCGCGTCAATGATGTACACATCACCCAGGTCTAGCATATGCAAATCATAACAATCCGCAGCACTGGCAGTTCCCATGTCACGACAAAATGAATGTTCGGTACAAGGCGTCAAACATTCGATGCTGACCAAATATGTATCTTTGCGATGGGCCAAATAGTTTTGATCATGAAAAGTATGGCTCAAAGAGCGATCTAGCAGCATGATGGCATGAATGTCGCACGTGTGTAACCCAAAAATGACGGTGGGTTCAGAAATCACCGTTGCTTCCATGCGGCTGCCATCCAAACGATATTGCAGTAGATTCTCTCTTGGTGGGAAAAGGTATTTTTTCGGAGGTAATGCCGTTGGCGTAGATACTAAATGCAAATCTTCGATTGCGTCGATTTCGTCAAAAACATACTTGCCGAGTTTTTTGGTGGGGCCAACGACACGATAATGCTCGTTTAAATGGGCAACCCAATCCGGCATGACGTTTTTAGGCATAATTTTTAAGCTCATATTGACTTTGCTTCTCCTTCTAAAATAGAGATCGGGAGGTTGGGGGCAATACTGAATAATTCAATCTCCCTAAATCTACATTTTCTTCGTGTGGGTGACATGTTGGCTGTGTTGTTTTTTCACAGTGTGAATAGTGTGTTTACCAAACCGCTAGACTACGCTTTGATTAAGTATGCAAAAGAGAAACAACCTTGTTCAATGACAATCTTCTACACATGCGATGACGAATGTCACTGTCCGTGAAAATGTTCACAATTCGACTGGGGAATGCGATAAACCAACAAATAGAGGCAAAAATTTAGAGGAATCAAAACAACATATTTTCAAATCAGTTCATTGAAATAGTATCCACAAAGCAACACCTACTAACATCACACCAAAAAATTTTCCATACCATTTAACCCCAAATTCAGATTGGAAGGCTCGCTGCAATAGGCTACCACCGACAACCCAGGCTAACAAGCTGCTCAGGATCAAAACAAATAAGGCAATCGTTAACAAAATTATTTGTGATTGAGTAGAAGTAAATGGTCAAGAAACTGAGTATACATAATCAGAGGCACAGATAATGCTTTCAAATTAAAAATTTGCAAGAGCGCGCCTTCACGAAAGCCAAACTTGACCTCTTCGGTTGCATTGACACCCGATGAATGATAGAAACGCCATGCCAAATACAGCAGATAAACAGCACAAATTACTTTGAATATTGAAAACAATTGTGGAAAGCGAAAGATTATTTCACCAATTCCTACTGCGACAATGGCAATTTGCATGGTAAAAACGACTACAATCCCCTACATGAGGGGCAATGTACGGCGCGTGAGATGGCTCTGGCTACTAAACCCAACGGCAAAGGCAACTTCTGCCAACTGATATCCTGCTTGAATGAGTCGTTTTGCCCGTTGTACTCGCACATCTTGCAAATAAGCGTGTGGCGGCATGCCCATCTCTTTACGAAAAACGCGCAATAAGTAATAAGGGCTGAGCGATACGTGTTCTGCCAGGTCTTTGAGGGTGATACGGTTGGCGTAATGGGCTTGAATATAATTTCGAACCTGCCTGACAGCATGAGGTTTATTTCCAGGCAGCTTTTCAGACGTTGGGAATTCTGCATACTGCTCAATAAGCAAGGTCAGGGTCCCAAGAAAACGTGATTCACACTCAAGTGGATCCGCATTTGTTGTCAACGCATGATGTAATGCAAAAACGCTGTGCATGACAAGCGGATCATCGATTCGGACCTCTTTGAAATAGGGAATGGCATAACGGCCGTTTAACTCCAACCCAGCCATCTCCATATGCTCAATCGTCGGATAAATACACCTCATCTGAAAACCCATCTTCGTTGCCGCCTCACCGGTATGAACCACATCAGGATTGATAAGAATCAACCCGCTGGGTGGGTTGATGTATTTGGTACCTTTCAAGGTGAAAGATTGCACACCACGCTCAATAAGGGAAATAACGTAATGATCGTGACTGTGGCGTGGGTAGGCATAGTTGGTTTGAACAGCCGTTAACAACCCTACGTCGAGTTGAGCATGGTGCGAAAATTTTTGCTGATCCTTTACTTGCATAATATCCATACCATTTGCAAATCATTAACTTGTTCACTTTATCAGCAAATATTACAAAATGTCTTGCACGATCTTGCTCTATTTTTTTTTAGTAATGGTAGATGGGTTTTGAAGGGAAACGGCCGTTTCCCTTTGCAACTTGGGTAACAAATTGTTCTTTATACACAATCAACCATTAATCAATTCAACAACAATTTCGTCAAATTTTTTGAGTTGATCATCATTAGTCAGAAAAATATCGCAATCAGACTCGATTGCACAAGCTAAATGAATTGCATCTGGCGTTTTGAAACCATAACGTGCTCGAATCTCTGTCGCCTTGTTCATAACCGAACTTGAAAGTGAAACTGTTTCACTAATGATTTCGCTGAAATATGAATCAAATGCTGCAAGCAATGCAGCCTGTTTATCTCGAATCGGTTTTACGCGACATTCAAGGCGAGTCAGGTCGCTACACACCTGATAAACGCCTTCTGGTGAAAGTCGCTGCACCAATTGTTCGACATAGGGAGATACATTTTCAACAAGATAAATGAGTGGCGCTGAATCAAGATAAACACGCACAATTATTCTCCCCAACTATTTCTTTCTTCGTGGATTTGTTTATCTATTATTTCTTTACTGCGCTGTTGATAATTGCTGTTGGCTAATGCTTGATGAATCGCGTTTAGTTTAACCAAAAATGGCGCTGGTTTTTTTTCTGGCAACTCTTCAATCGTAACGCGAACCCGCCCAGCAAGGGGCAGCGATTTATCCAAAATCAAAGTTTTTTTATTGGCAAACGTTGCAGTCGTTATATAAGTCTCACTCATAATCATAAACCTCACCAATCAAAGGTATAGACATTATACATCCAATTTTTTAAAGAAATAATGCAACTATTACTCAACTACCCAACTGGAAGATGAGGGCAGGTGGGCTGGTAAGGTTCGTCTCCAAAATAATGCTGCCATTCTTCTTGAGTCAAATTACGTGGTAGGCGGTTACAGGCTTCGGCAATCAGATCATCAGGGTTCCATTGCCAGAGGTTAACGGCCGTTCTCGTATCGATAAGCAACTGACGACCATCAGGGCTAAACATCATCTCTGAGATAAAATCTGGATCACTTTTATGATTCACTTCCTGATTCGTGGTCAAATCCCATATGCTGACCATTTCATTCCAGTTTTCATCTTGTACAATAAATGCTAAATAACGCCCATCAGGGTCAAATGACAGCCAAAAAACAACCCCTTCTTGTTGTAGTTCTAGAAACACTTTCTGATTGACGATATCCCAAACTTGGACCGCTCCACTGTCTTGATATCCCCTGCCAATCGCCAAGTAACGGCCGTCTGCACTAAAATCAATGTACTCCACAGCTTCATCATGAGAAATAGTCATTACTTCATTTCCAGTGCGGATGTCCCGAATTTTGACAACATTACTATAGTCTTCAAAATAACCGAAATACTGACTATCTGGACTGAAACGTATATCACCCATCCGTGCATCATCAGCTAAAACCATTTGCCATGCTGCTGTTTCCCATATTTCAAAACGACCAAAAGTTAACACGGCCAGATATTGTCCATCAGGACTAAAATATGTGCCTAAATTGCCA
>QQUD01000960.1 GCA_008501785.1 Chloroflexota bacterium | reverse complement strand
GGTGGCCCAATGGGTGATGCTGGTTGGGCCGGACGTAAGATTAGTGTGGACACTTACGGAGGCATGGGTCGGCACGGCGGTGGCGCATTTAGCGGGAAAGATCCGACAAAGGTAGATCGTGGTGCTGCTTATGCATCGCGTTGGGTGGCTAAGAATATTGTGGCTGCTGGTTTGGCCGAACGCTGTGAAGTTCAGGTTGCTTACGCAATTGGTATTGCCCATCCGTTGAGCGTGAATGTGGAAACCTTTGGTACGAGCCAATATTCTTCTGAGCAATTGGTGGCACTAATTGAAGGTAATTTCGATTTGCGTCCAGGTGCGATCATTCGTGATTTGAACTTGCGCCGTCCAATTTACCGGCAAACGGCCGCATATGGTCACTTTGGTCGGGATGATATTGAACTGCCTTGGGAAAGCACAGATCGTGCTGCTGCATTGGCTGAAGCCGCGAAAGCATTGGAACCTGCATTGGCATAAATTGCTGATTTAAACAATGATTTTCGAAGCCGTCTGAATTATTCAGGCGGCTTTTTTATGCCGGAGTAACTCTTCTTAATCTATGGTTAAAAATTTTGAAACCTTTATTCGTTTCACTTAACACGGACAGGAGCAACTTAGATGGGAAACGGCCGTTTTCTTCCCCTATATCTAGGGTGTTGCATACCACTTGTCATTGCATTGTCTACTTTCTTCAATCTAAAATGGGACTACCTATTCGTAATCGTGATCGTTTTCTTATTGACACATTTTAATTATTAGCGCTCCTATATATCTGCTTGCTCATTCTCTTTCATGTTCTATACTTCAATCTTACTCAAAAAAGATGACAACCTGTGTCATGATTCATTTTGAATTGAATGGATGCTCTGCAAATGCAACAAAAATCTCAAACTTCTACAAAAAAACCCTCATTTTTTGGGCGCATGTGGCGCAAACAATTAATCATGCCGACAGAGCATGGTTCATGGTCCTGGCTGGTGGTGCCGTTTTTAGTAGGTGCCATTATCGGAGATGTACGGCATTGGGCGGTTTGGCTAGTGTTTGCCGGGGGATTTTCTGTTTTTTTGATGCGACAACCGGCGACTGTTTTGTATCGCATAAGGCGTGGACGAGCGCGGAAAAGTGATGGCCCCCCTGCCACGGCATGGCTGTTTCTTTTGATTGTCATTTCGATTGGTTCGCTGATTGGTTTACTCATTTTTAAACGTGCTGCATTGCTCTGGCTCATGCTGCCAATGGCTTTCGTTTTTGGATTTTATTTGGTTGGCTCTCGTCGGGGACGAGCTGGATTACGCACTTTGTGGATGGAGTTGGCTGGTGCGATTGCATTAGCTGGCATGGCTCCTGCGGCGTTCATTGCTGCCGATGGCTTCTTGTCGTTGACTGCCTGGATGCTTTGGCTGCTCATGGGGTTACAAAATGCATTGGGGGCGATTTATGTGCGGTTGCGCATTGCCGATACCCATCAACGGCCGTTTCACCGCATCAGCATCGTTTGGTGGCATATTGGCGGCTGCTTAATTGTGGTTGCTTTGCAGATTGGAGGATGGGTCCCAGCCGGAAGTTTTGTTCCTTTTGCAATATTCCTGATCCGTGCTGTTTGGGCATTCCAGAGAGTTCGGCCCGTTCCCAATGTGAAGCAATTTGGCTTTATAGAAATTGGGTTCGAATTGTTGGGTGGGGCTTGGTTGGTCGGGGTGTATTGGTTAGCAGGATTTTAATCGTTATTCGAATCTCAAATCCTATTCTCTTTGCCCTCTCTGTGAAACTCTGTGAGTCCTCTGCGTAACTCTGTGTAACTTCCCCATTTGATTGCGGCGAAGTTGTGCAAAATCATTTTGCTTCCTGGCGATGAAAGGTTTAGTTTTCGATCTGTAACTTTTGTGATTGTTGTTTATTGAATCGATACTTAAACAATGTTTTTACAGTTGGTATTCCGTCCCAGGGTGTTAACTTTTTGCCTTCTTCCCGATGATCGTATTTTATGGGCGCTTCATGAATTTTGATACCACGATTCAGCAATTTTGAAGTGATTTCCGCTTCAATCTCAAAACCACGACTGGAAAGTCCTAAAGATTGCATTAAGCGTCTATCAATCAATTTGTAGCATGTTTCCATGTCATTTAGCTTGCTGCCAAAAAGTAGATTGGTGATAAATGTCATCAGGTGGTTTCCCCAGCGCATTAGCGGTGAGCGGCCGCTTAGATTGCGCACACCATAAACGGCTTGGGCATTGTTTTTTTCATAAACTGCAAGCAGCTTGACATAATCTTCGGGAAAGTATTCCAAATCTGCATCTTGAATGATAACAACATCGCCTGTAACGTGTTTTAATGCGGTGCAAATGGCCGTCCCTTTACCGCGATTTTGAGGATGGGTGAGGAGTTGTACATGGTGTTCGGAAACGGCCGTTTGCATTAAAGTTTTAGTCTCGTTGTCCGAACCGTCATCAACCACAAAAATTTCACTGTCGTCAAGCGGTACCGCCAAGACACGTTCCAACAAAGGTGCTAATGTAGATGCTTCGTTATAAACAGGAATAATGATGCTCAATTTCATAATTCTAAGTGTATCCTTAATCAATTGTTTTTACCATGTCGCTTTTTTGAATACAATACCCTCATGAAAACAACTTTAAGTCTGCCATATGGCACGATTCAACTACCTGCGTTCTTACCTGATGGCACACAAGGTGTTGTGCGTTCTGTTGACGCGAACGACTTAGAAAAGTGTGGCATTCAAGTCGTGCAGATGAATGGGTTCCATTTAATGCAACGTCCTGGTTCATCAACAATTCAAGCCCTGGGGGGGCTGCATCAAATGGCCGGTTGGCAGCGACCGATTTTTACAGATTCCGGTGGATTCCAAATTTATTCATTGCTGCGTCAAAATGCGAAAAGCGGATCAATCACCGATAAAGGAGCTGTTTTTCGTCCACATGGAGGCGACCGGCGTTACAATCTAACCCCTGAAAAAAGTGTGCAACTGCAAATGAGTTATGGATCAGATGTCGTCATTTGCCTGGACGATTGTACACATGTTGATGACCCTGTCAGCACGCAGCAAGAATCTGTAGCACGGACTATTGCGTGGGCAAAACGATGTCGAAACGAGTTTGATCGACTGGTGGCACAAAAGAAGATGAGCGTGGGAAAACGGCCGTTTCTGATTGCCGTTGTGCAAGGAGGTAACGAGCCAGATTTGCGCAGAAAGTGTGCTGAAGAATTACTGAACATCGGATTTGATGGATATGGTTACGGGGGCTGGCCGTTAGATGGAAAAGGTAATTTGCTCACAGAAATGTTGTCTCTTACCCGAGATATCATACCTGAAGAATATACGTTGCACGCGCTCGGAGTGGGACATCCTGCAAATGTGGTTGCTTGTGCTCGCATGGGTTACGAAATTTTTGACAGTACCATGCCGACACGTGATGCACGACACGGCCGTTTATTCTCATTCACAGTCAACCCTCAAACCACGCATTTGCAAGAAAACTGGTTTGAGTATCTCTATATCAAAGACAAGAAGCATGTAAAAAACGGCCGTCCCATCTCTGAATTTTGTGATTGCCCCGTTTGTACCCGCTACTCAATCGGTTATTTGCATCACCTGTTCAAGCTTAATGATAACCTGTATCCACGATTGGCAACGATGCACAATTTGCGATTTATGACGTTGATGATGGAGAATTTGCGGAATGAGTTTAGGAGATTGGGAGATTAGGAGATTGTTGCAATTTATCTATGCCTGACACACAACTAGAAAAGCTGATTACGGCCGTTTCCAACAGCCCCAAATACCGGCATATTAGCCCAGACCTCATTCGCCGAATTTGTGAACGGGAGTTGGTTGTGCGTCGCTCACCGAAAGAAGCAATAAAAGCCACTAAAAACAAGCTGCATCAAATTGGCGGTGCGTATCA
Source organism: Chloroflexota bacterium (assembly GCA_008501785.1). Next base: position 1,132 of record QQUD01000960.1, on the reverse strand, counting down.
GGATTCAAAAATTGATTATGCTAAAGCCATACGAAGGTTAGAAGACGCTGCCTCATCACCTGATCAATTACATGCAACTTGCCGAGATTTAATGCGCTTGCATACCTCAACTAGAGAACGATTGCCCATCATTGACTCATTTTATCAACAAATTTTTGCCGAATTACCACCCATAAACAGCGTGCTTGATATTGCCTCAGGTCTTAACCCGCTCGCAATTCCCTGGATGCCACTGGCCGATAATGCTGTTTACTATGCATGTGATATTTACGCCGATATGATGGCGTTTCTTCATGATGCGATGTCAATTCTGGGCGTTGGAGGGCGTGCTGAGGTGCGGGATGTAGTGGGAAACCCACCGACGCAGCCCGTTGATCTGGCACTCATTTTGAAAACGCTGCCGGTGTTGGAGATGGTGGATAAAACGGCCGTTTCCCGCCTACTCAACACCATTCAAGCCAAACAGTTACTCATCACATTTCCAGTGCGCAGCTTAGGTGGTCGCAGCAAAGGAATGATTGAAAATTACACAACTCAATTTAACACCTGGGCAACAGGTCGGAATTGGCAAGTGCAAACTTTTACTTTTGAATCCGAATTGGCGTTTCTAGTTTCCGTGAATTAAAAAAGGCCGAATTTAATTCGGCCTTTTTAATTCTACTTTTTATGATGGTAAAACAATGTTAATGATTTGCTGGTAGTTGTTGTAACTGGCGCCAACGTCTCATGGCACCAGTACGGAATAAGGCAGGATCAAAATTAACCAACGATTCCCACCCTTCAACAGCAGCGATTTCCCGGTCCTCTTCTGTCAATTCTACTACAAGTGTGCGACCATCCGTATACATCTCAAGCGTCAACAACTCGCTGCCATCTTCCACAATCTCTCGAATGCATGGGCGATCATACCCCATTGGATTACCAATAAAAGCAGCCGAACAGCGTTGGCAAAAAGCCAATCCTGAATTACAGAGGCCTCGATCAATTATTATCCGCATAACATTTACTCCCCATATTGCTTTTATGCATTATGTTTAAAATAATTATAAATAATTTTGTGTGGGTAATTCAAGTAAATTTGAGATTCAGGGTGAGAATGGAGGTTGAATATTGGTTTATTGATATAACATGC
>QQUD01000446.1 GCA_008501785.1 Chloroflexota bacterium | reverse complement strand
ATTCCGCAGATGATGGCAACGCCTTGAACAGCGATGTGCATGTACTGCCAGCCCTTCATATCACCTACAACGATGGTGTCGTGCTCAAGCATTGGTTGGCGAGTGGGACAAATCACATGGGTCGCATTCAGGGAACGGCCGTTTCCACCACTGCTCCAGGCGACAGCGTTGCCTCATTTAGTTCTCGGGGCCCAAACACCATGTTTGATGTCCTCAAACCTGACCTGTCCGCTCCCGGCGTAGACATTATTGCACCAATACACACCACCTCACCTGCCGCTGATGCTGAATTCGGCATTCTCAGCGGCACGTCGATGGCCTCTCCCCATGCGGCTGGCGCTGCCGCGCTCGTTAAAGCCATCCACCCCACCTGGACACCCGATGAAATCCGTTCTGCGATGATGATGACCAGTCACACCAGCAATCTGAAAAAAGAGGATGGCACAACACCTGCCGACGCCTTTGACAACGGGGCAGGACGCGTCGATCTCACCACAGCCACCCAAGCAGGACTGGTTCTCGATGAAACCCGCGCCAACTATGATGCATCCAATCCTTTCACGGGCGGCGAGCCACAAACGCTTAATGTGCCCAGTTTGATGAACAGCAGTTGCTTCCAAACCTGCACTTGGACGCGCACGGTGCGCAGCACATTAGATGTGGCGGCAGAATGGACGGTAACGGCCGTTTCTGCCACCGGACTCCAACTCGACACCACACCCAATACCTTTACCCTCACCCCCGGCCAAAGCCAAACCATTCAAATCAGCGCCGACGTCACCCAATTTTTCAGCGACGATGGGTGGGCATTTGGCACCATCCAGCTTGCCAGCACGGGTCAAGTGCCACTGCACATACCTGTTGCCGTCAACAAAACAATTGCCAACCAACCAAATACCTTAACAAAATCCGCACTACTATACGCCGAACCAGGCCAAATCATCACGTACCAAATTGAACTAAACAACCTGGACAACATCAACAATACCTATTTTTTAACCGACACGCTGCCAGCCAACGTTAGCTATGTGAACGCTTCAGCTACCGGTGGATTGGTGTATGACCCTGGCAATCATCAATTCACCTGGTCAGGCTTGCTCGGACCTGGGCAATTGGGATATGAAATAACCCAAGTTACCCCACTTTCTTATGTCAATCTTGGCGATGTAGTAAACCCGCCAGATGATATTTGTAGTTTACTGGGTGATTGTGATGAAGGAACGGCCGTTTTCGATCTAACAACAACAGGCAACAGCGTCACCTTCTTTGGCGACACCTTAACAACGCTCAACGCCTCCACCAATGGCTTTATCTATGGACCCAACGGACTTACAGGCCCAGCCTGCACGGCATGCCCTCAACCTTTGCCAAACATCGCCGAACCAAACCAACTCATCGCTGGCCTATGGCGAGACATCGACATGAGCGGTGGGAATGGGCAATGGTACGGCAGCATCCTCACAGGTTTGTTAGATAATCCAAGCGACAAAGTGTTTTATGTAAACTGGCACAACGCTGGACAACTTGGCAACCCCTTCCTCACTAGCCAACACGCGATTGCAATTGTGTTAGATGGTCAATCTGAACCTGCCGGACGCATCTACCTGATTTACAACCACATTTCTGACCCAGATGCCTTGTCAGAGGCGGGCTACACCATCGGCGTCGAGAACAGCACCGGAACCGTTGGTCTCACCCAGGCATTCACCCGCTGCCAAGATACCCCCTGTGTCAATCATGGTCAGATTGGCACACTACCCACAAACGGCACCACCTTACGCCTGGACCCAGCCATTGTCAGCAACAACACCAAGGTGTTCACCTATCAAGTTCAGATCAATGGTGATGTAGGTGATTTGATTACCAATGAGGTGGTTGTGACATCAGATGGGATAGTGACAGAGGGAACGGCCGTTACCAACACCAAAGTCGGATACCGCTACTATTACCCTATCGTCGGGAAATAAGGAGCAAGTTACAAGGGGCAAGGCCTTAATTCCGCGTTTTTCCGCGTTTTTCCGCGTCCTATACTCTCACTCTGGTTGATTTTGTTCCCACATTGCTCGCCATGCACCTAGCAATCCTAAACGAGCTGCCACAATATCTATTTGTGCAGCGTCCAATTTCTTCCCTTGAGTCCGAACAATAGAAGCGATGTCATCCAAATGACGGGTTGATTGGCTGTTCTTGTACGCTCGCAGCTTGGCAATGATGGTTGAGTTAGAGGTGATGTAAGCGGCACGACGCATTTCATCAAATGGAAGGTATGTACACTCTGCAATCATTGTCAGCAGATCCGGTTCAATCGGCACATAAAAGTCTGTCTTGATATGATACCCAAGGTGAATAACATTGAAATAACCGCCGTTCATCGCTTTATTAACTGCAATTTCATCCACGTGATAATGCATCTCCTGCAAGCGACGCACAAACAGCTTCAGTTCAAACTGTCGAGGACTCAGCAAAATATCCATGTCTTGGGTAAAACGTGGCTCACCAAAGGCAACCACCGCTATCCCACCCCAAATGGCATATTGTGCATCAATCGCCTCTAATACATCAATCACGCCACCAAATGCTTGACCTTGCTCATAATTTGACATAACTAAATTCCCGTTTAGGAGGTGCAACGCACTTTTGATTTTGATGCAATTATGGCTTTGTAAGTGCGTCGCACCTGATTAGCTGCTACCGTAAACCAATTGCCTCGCAGCAGCATCAATCTGTGCTGCTGACCAATCTGGATGTTCTTCTGCTAAAATGAGACGCTTTTGACGCAGAGCAAAATCAGATGCAGCAAAGGCACGTTTGTTTTTTTCGGACACGGGTAATTGGCGAATGGCTTGAATAAGCTGCCAGTTGGTTGTTTCGAATTGGGGGGAAAACGGCCGTTTCAGCACCGGATACTGTAAATAATACCCCCGAATTTCAGGCCGCCGCCCATACGCAATCCGAATCCCCCCCCGCCGCAGCGCCGCCAAATCCCGTGCCAACGCCTCCTGTGGCACTTTCCCCCAACACGCTTCACCTAACTGTGCCTCAATCGTTTCCCAAATCTCTTCACGAGTATGTGGGTAACCATCTGCCAACAAATCAATTAACGCAGCCCGTCTAGCTGCCAGTTCATCCACGCGCATGTGTCCCGCCATCGCAGCCATACGCAAGTTATCTAATGTGGATTGCTGTGATTGTCTGGCATCTTGTTCCCACTTCTCAGCAGGGTGATTAGGGTTCGTCTCCATACGTATATTGTAATCAAACATGTGTTCAAACACAATTTTGCAATCACAAATTTTACGAATGAACGAATACCACGAATGAATATCCCGCTCCAGCGCGGCCTTCCTGGCGGCTGCAGACGATATCTCACCGATCCGCTCTTCTTGTACGCATCTCAACCCAAAGAGATGCAATCTAGACACGTCTATAAGACGCTGCTGCAACTGTTCAAATTTTCAAATCACGACAACGACGCCTTATTTATCTTTGTCCAACAAGGGTTCTTCTGAATGCGGAAAAGCGAATTTTTCTGAATCAGTTGGCAAAAATCGCAATGTGAAAAGCTGTTGACTATCGGCAAGATACACAACAACATTGTTATCGACAGGAGCAATTGCATATTGGTCGTAATAATTTCCTCTAGCAAATTGATTACCATCAAATTGAACCCTTCCCACTATTTCCGGTGTTTCCATATCTACAACCCACAAGGTACTATCATTGCTGGTTAGGAAAAATAAGAATCTACCGTCCGTCACATATTTGCTAGTGATATCTAACCTATCAAACCCTAACTTTTCGATAATTTCCATTGCAGCAAAAAAATCATGCTCTGCAAAAGCCGATCGTATACCTTGAAAGGGGATTTTTTCACCAGTATTTGCGTCTAAACTAACCTTTTGTTGATAATTTGATCGTGTAGCTTGACCTAAGATAGAAACAACATCATCCATAACACACAGTTTGTTTGAGCTATTCATATTTGATTGAATTGTTGACCAAGCCTGCTCGCCAGAAATAATATCATAGGATGAGATTTGGGCTGACTCACAATAATGTAAATGTGACGCACACGAACTTAGAGAAGGTTCTGGCCCTCTGCTCACGATAAAAATGCGCTCTTTGTTATTGCTTATCGAAAAATGGCTTGCATCCAAAGGTGTATGCCAATTTGTTTTACCAGTATCCAGATCAAAGCTTGATAAATTTATACTTGAAAGGATGAAATTATCTTTTTGCCAGGTTGGAAGTATTATCTGACGATTATCCACATCCAAATACATGTACACCCAATCATAATCACCAGTACAACTACCAAACTGAGAGCGATAAGCGCTAACTTGAGTACTCCACAAAAATTCAAATGATTCTACAGATTCGATCTGACGAAGTGGGTGAATAGTTTTTTTGTTTTGCTCAATGTAAAGTAGGAGTCGAACAAATAAGATCAACATAACAACCAAACCGGCCAAAATATATTTTACGATTTTCTTCTGCAAAATTGTCATAGCTTCCCCCAAGCCAAATACTTTCCTACAGACCGGTCTAATTCTTCCGCGTTTTTCCACGTTTTTCCGCGTCCAACTCCTCAAGCAATTTGGCTAACAACGCCTGCTCGCCAGCCTCGTCGGTTACGAGACCATCAAGCCGTGCAGCTAAAAGTTTATCAAGAATCACAGCAAAATATGGCCCTGGCTTTAGACCCATTTCGCGCAAATAATACCCAGTCACGACCGTTTTCACCCCCCGCCACTCACGATAATACCGCTCCACCCATTCCGCACCCGGTTCCCCTTCCAGCGCGGCTCGAATCACCAACAGCACACGCGGCTGATACGGCCGTAATGCAAACGCAACCTGACTCGGCTGCACATCATCAGGAAGCTCCCGAACGGCCGCTAACGCCATCCGACACGCTTCCACATCCTGCCGCGTTGCTTTGCGCACCATCAGCCGGTCCAATGCACCTAGCTGAACAGCCTCCGGTAATGCCAACAGCCAGCTAGCAAAATAAAAAAAGACCACCGTCTCGCCGCCCAATGCAGTCTGCCCCGCTTCATCCTGCCAA
>QQUD01000220.1 GCA_008501785.1 Chloroflexota bacterium | reverse complement strand
CCACCACCACATGCCCAAACCCCAACAAAGCCAAGCCACGAGCCACATGAACATCTTTATCAAAACCAGCCGCCATACCAATCACATTGGGAAATGTGAGGCCAAACAGCTTAACTGACTGCTCAGGTAATGGCCCAGCCATCAATTTCAAAATAGCCCGCCCAGGCGGCATTGATTGCGCATACGATAAAGCACGCACCGTCCGCTCATGAACAGTCTCTGCATCCATTCGTTTAAAAATCGGGAAAAATATATTTTTGTACATAATTTATCTTGACATAGAAAAAGCCATCTCATTGTTTTGGGATGGCTTCGATTTAAAAGATCGATGGTTGTTTTCAGACCAACTAATCGTCATTTAACTGCAAAACGGCCATAAACGCTTCTTGTGGCACTTCAACAGTGCCAATCATCTTCATGCGCTTCTTGCCTTTTTTCTGTTTCTCCAGCAGCTTCTTCTTACGCGTAATATCGCCGCCATAACATTTTGCCAACACGTCTTTGCGCATTGCCTTCACAGTGGCTCGGCTAATCACCCGTTTGCCCACAGCCGCCTGAATTGGTACTTCAAACATCTGGCGCGGTATCAGCTTCTTCAATGCTGTCACCAGTCGCTGCCCACGATGATAAGAATTGTCACGATGCACAATCATCGCCAATGCATCCACCGGGGCTTTGTTCACCAGCACATCCAGCTTCACCAGGTCCGAAGACCGATACCCGGCAAAATCATAATCCATCGAGGCATAACCACGCGTGCCGCTTTTCAGTTTGTCATAGAAATCAACAATAATTTCAGACAAGGGCACATCATATTTTAAAACCACGCGCCCTGGTGCTGGATACTCTTGTCCGGTTAATTCGCCGCGTCGCTTGATGACCAAATCCATCACCACGCCATAATGCTCTTCCGGTGTAAAAATCTGCACATGCATCCAAGGCTCGCGAATTTCATCAATCGTAGCTTCATCGGGCAATTCTGCCGGACTTTCAATTACCTTTTCTTCGCCAGTGCCCTCCATGACCAATTCATAGCGTACACTGGGAGCCGTCGCCACCAAATCAAGGTCATATTCCCGTTCTAACCGTTCCTGAATAATTTCCATATGGAACAAACCCAGGAAGCCACAGCGGAAACCAAAATTAAGTGCGCTAGAAGTTTCCGGTTCAAATACCAGTGCGGCGTCATTTAATTGCAATTTTTCAAGTGCTTCTCGTAAAATGGAATAATCCTCACCATCTGAAGGATAGAAGCCTGCAAAAACCATTGGCTTCACCGCTACATAACCGGGCAGTGGGGCATCGGCTGGATTCTCTCTCATGGTAATGGTGTCTCCCACCCGACATTCACGCACAGTTTTTAAGCCAGTAGCGATATAACCGACTTCCCCGGCAGTCAATTGATTAACCGGCTTCATTTTTGGGCTAAAAACACCTAACTCAATTGGCTCAACTGCCACTTCATTGGACATCATCTGCACCCATTGCCGCTTGTTCAATGTCCCTTGAAACAGTCGCACATAGGCCACAACGCCTTTGTACGAATCGTAGTGGGAATCAAACACAAGAGCTTTCAGAGGTCCATTTTGGTCACCAGTAGGTGGCGGGACACGTTTAACAACAGCTTCCAGCACCCGCTCAATATTCACCCCTGTTTTGGCACTAATGGGAATCACATCTTCGGCCGGAATACCGGTGATGTTTTCAACTTCTTCCGCCACATCGTCTGGTAATGCAGCGGGCAAGTCAATTTTGTTAACGACAGGAATGATTTCCAAATCAGATTCAACAGCCAGATAGAGGTTGGCTAAGGTTTGTGCCTCAATGCCTTGCGTTGCGTCTACAACGAGTACAGCGCCTTCGCACCCTTGCAAAGCTCGGCTCACTTCATATCCAAAGTCAACATGACCTGGTGTATCAATCAGGTTCATGATATAGGTTTCGCCATCTTTCGCTTCGTAAGTCATGCGAACGGCGGAGGCCTTGATAGTGACCCCTTTTTCTCGTTCCAGGTCCATGTCATCGAGCACCTGCTCCTGCATTTCACGTTCGGTGAGCGTGCCGGTAGCTTGGAGCAAACGATCTGCTAACGTTGATTTACCGTGGTCGATATGGGCAATAATGCAAAAATTACGTACTTTACTTTGATCCATGCTCAAAATTATATCAAAAAAGTGTTATACGGTCTGGTGAATGCTAAAATGGAATATGGCAAGCATTTCAGCATTTCAGCATTTCAGCATTTCAGCAAGCATAATTCCTTATAAACTAGTGTTCCGACAAACAATTATTGACGGATACCAGGTTGAGTCGGAACACTTAAACTGAAGCAAATTTTCACACGATCTATCCGTCAAAAGATGTTTGCTTCAGTACTAGTTGATTATTTTCACAGGTAAATTTATGACACATCAAGAACACGACCCCTATCAACCCCATTCTCATGAGCCAAATCCAGCTCCACCTTCTGCTAATCCAATGTTTGTAGTGGTGCTGCCGGGAGGAGAAAAACGGCCGTTTACCCCCCAAACCCTCAACAAACTCCCCCAAACGACTATTGCAGACTGTTACATCGTCAGCACTGGGCACGGCACTACAGGTCCATTCACATTCAGTGGCGTATCGCTGAAAGTGTTTATAGAAAGTTTGGGTATTTCTTCATGGCGTGAATTGGAGATTGTGAGTGCTGACGGGTTTGGAAATCGGGTGTTTGTGGAGGAGTTGGGAGATGAGGGAGAGAAACGGCCGTTTTTACTAGCTACTTGCATAAACGGCACATACATGACACGAAAGCAAGGTTTAATCAGATTGATTGTTCCTTCAGAAACAGATGATGCTCTTCGCCAAGTAAAGTGGATTGGAGAAGTACGAGTCATATAAAAAGAAATACCTAACACAGGACATATTGCCTCCCCAGCTGCCCTATGCCAGACCATCCCCAATGCTCCCCACGCTGACCTCATAAGCTCTTGTTGAGCATCCCAACAAGAGCAACACAGAAAGGACAGACGGTGCCGACACGTCTGCCCTTACTGCTTTCCTGGGTTGTGCAATGAGTTAGCTAAACGGCATAGACCATACTATCCGCTAGCGACTCAACAAAATCTTCCAGCCGCTCATTATTCTGACGAAATAGAGTCGGCCGTTCGGTCATCACTTCTTCAACATCAGCAGCTAGCTCACTTCCGCCATCTGTTAAAGCAATTCGGCCATGACCAGAATTAAAAGCCTGTAATAACGATTTCACACGTGCATCCCGGCGCAATCGCTCACCATTGCGACCACCAGAAGGCAATACCAACATACAATCACAAGAAGGATCAAAAGGTTGATCGGCTAAAGCATAATCCGCCTTAATCCCAACCCCTTGACGGCTAAAAACAAGTTTATTAAATAAACTCACACTTTTTATAGGCAATCCCTGTTGACGAAAACGGTGCAAAAAATACACTACCTCATACTCGTCAAAACCATCACCAATTAAAATATAAGTACGCCTTTGGCTCTTCTTAAAATTTCGATAAGGCAACGCCATAGCCTCGAACTCCATTTCTTCTATGTACTATCTTGAATTGCCAATGACATCAATAACAAAACAAGCCAAATCGAATTTTATTTATAATGTGCTGCAAGCACTACCGACACAATGGCCTAAAATGGTATTAAATCCACCTGCGAGTTGCATATCGAATGACAATGTTATTGCAAAAATCACCAAAGCAATCACCATCAAAACAAATATCATCAAGACCATATTCTTTTTTGCAATCATTCTCTTTCCCCTTCCGATAACATAATCGGTTGATAAGCTTGTGTACGCCAAATAAGATTGATGTCAATGTAAATGAAATCGACTTGAATGGAATACAAAATGACTGCAAAATGACTGCAATAGGACTACAAAATGATTGATTTGCGTTAATAACCCTTATAATACCCCTATTCAATCAGCATTTTTCGATATAATGCTGATTGAAGAATTCAAAATAAGATAAATAAAACACCTAAAATAATTTTTTCGTTCCAAGATTTTCAACTTGGAAAGCAGAATAAATAGTACTACTATTAGAAAATGACAAAACTCAGAGTCATAAAACAAAAAGATGTCCTTGATGCACTTAGATTGTGGCACGGTGGGGACGCTCCACACTGGCCCTTAGCCCATTTACGCCTTCGATTTTTATTATTAAATCAAGAGTTGGACTTTGGCAGTCTGGCTGAAGCAGGATCTGCTGCTCAAAATAGAGCAATTTTAAATTATGGACTGGCTCAATTAAAAGCGAGATCTCCAGAATCAGAAGATTTACTTCGTGAACGCTTTGAGCATGGCCGAGATGTACTAGCGGTTGCTAATCGTTTAAATGTTTCAGAATCCAGCCTTTTTTATAGGCAGCGACAAGCAGTTAACCACCTAACCGACATATTAGTGTCTCTCGAAGATAAAGCAGGAGATGAATGGCAGCAGCATATGGTGTCTCGCCTTCCTCTTCCTTCTTATCTTAATTTAGTCGGAATTTCCAAACCACACAAAGCTCTTTTGAATGCTCTTTTGAACCAAACTGATCACTTTATTTTGGCAATTGATGGTATTGGGGGTCTTGGAAAAACAGCGCTTGCAGACAAACTAGTACGTGATTTGATTAACGCTATGAAGTTTGACGAAATAGCATGGGTAACAGCAAAACATACCCATTTATCAACAAGGGGTCGATTACAAGTGGAAAGTGGCCGTTCTGCCTTGACTTTTCCAATGCTAATCGACCGCTTAACTACCCAATTTGAACTTCCTCAACAAGAAACCCACCTGCAAAGGCAGCGCATGGTCAGACAATTCCTGAAAGACCGTCAATGCATGATTGTGATTGATAATCTGGAAACAGCAGCAGATTATCGAACCCTTTTGCCGGAGCTAAAAAAATGGCAAAATCCCAGCAAATTCTTATTAACATCCCGCCTGCGTTTATTAGATAAACCAGGTGTTTTCTCAATCTCACTCCAAGAGCTTGAACAAACGAATGCGCTGAAACTAATCAGCATGGAAGCAAAGAACTCTGGGTTCGATTCTCTT